>JAPORK010000237.1 GCA_026710285.1 Endozoicomonadaceae bacterium
TTTTACTTCTTTCCACAGGTCTTTCGAAGTATATTTTCTTTCAGCAAGAAAACGATTGGTTTTATCATGGCTGACAGAATCATCCAGTAGTTGAGATAATCCTGTCGCTGTAGTTTGATCAAATGAACTAATAAGATAGTCACTATATTAAGTCGAATATTTGTTTATTCATGAAATGCATTATACAATGCATTAATCTTATAAAAAAGCATTACTGCATAACAGCAAATTCTAAGAGGAAATAAGTAGTGACTGAGTTTCAGCCTT
The DNA here is from genome assembly GCA_026710285.1 of Endozoicomonadaceae bacterium. Lineage (GTDB taxonomy): Bacteria > Pseudomonadota > Gammaproteobacteria > Pseudomonadales > Endozoicomonadaceae > JAPORK01. Next base: position 268 of record JAPORK010000237.1, read on the forward strand.
TCGTTATGGAACGGATGATGTCTAAATTTGAGCAGGATGTCGCTTACAACTTGTCAGAAAGCGGTGTTCACCCTGTATTACTTAAAGCATTGCTCGCCTGGCATCCTGAGAAAACAGATGAACTTTTAGCCACTGAACTGAACTATCCTCATGTCAACGGTATTCCCGGGCTGCGTCAAAATATTTCAATGCTTTACAACAATGCAACATCGGAAAATATATTGGTGACAGTCGGTGCGATTGAGGCGAACTATATTGCCATTCGCACACTCCTTAATCCGGGCGATGAAATTGTGATTATGTCACCTAATTATATGCAGATTTGGGGTATTGCTAAAAACCATAATCTTAATATCAAAACCTTTCATCTGCAGGAAGAAAAAGGGTGGGCACCCGATATTGAAGAACTTGAATCTGTCATCACCCCTAAAACAAAACTGATTGCAGTATGCAATCCAAATAATCCAACAGGACGGATTTTAACCGAAGCCGAGATGGATAAAATAGTGGCTTGTGCTGAAAAATCAGGGGCATGGCTTCTTTCAGATGAAGTCTATCGTGGTGCGAACAGGGTCGTTGATGAAGAAAACCCCTCTTTTTATGGTCGCTATGATAAAGTGCTCGCCATAGGCAGTCTCAGTAAAGCTTATGGGCTTCCTGGTTTGCGGATTGGCTGGGTTGCCGGACCCCAGAAAGTACTCGATGAGATGTGGGCAAGACATGAATATATCACTATTAGTGCGTCGATGTTATCCAATAAACTGGCTGAAATTGCATTGTCACCTGATGTTCGTCCCCATTTGCTGGCAAGAACACGGCGTTATATTCGGGAAGGTTTTCCGGTGCTCGAAGAGTGGATGAATCATCATCCGGATAGCTTTACCTTCACACCTCCCGATGCCTCGGCAGTAGCTTTTATCCGTTATCATTTAAATGTCAATTCAACGCTTTTTACCGAACGTCTGCGTAAAGAAAAGAGTGTTTTAATTGTGCCCGGAGACCACTTTGGGCTCGATCACTTTCTGCGAATTAGTTTCGGGTTACCACATGATTACCTTTTATCTGCTTTACAGCGTATTCAGGAATTAATGGATGAATTTAGATCATCAGATAACAGTTAAAAGCATGAAACCCAAAATTATTTCTTTAGATCAAATTAAAACGGTTATCTCAAAAATTGATCTCATCAATCCTATCAAAGAAGGCTTTATAGCCTACTCATCCGGCAGAGCTGTTGTGCCACCTGTCGGAGAGCTACTGCTTGATCAAGGTGAAGTGCATATCAAATATGGTTATATTAAGCACAGCCCCTGTTATGTGGTTAAAGTGGCTTCCGGTTTTTATAATAATCCGGCACTGGGTTTAGCATCAAGCAATGGTCTTATACTTTTGTTTAGTCAAACCACAGGTGAGCTGATCGCTATTTTGCTTGACGAAGGTTTTCTGACCGATACAAGGACAGCTGTTGCCGGTGCCATTGCAGCCGAGTATCTTGCACCAAAAAAGATAAAAAAAATAGGTATTATAGGTACAGGAACACAGGCAAAACTACAGCTTTTATATTTAAAAGAACAGACTGTCTGTCGTGAAGTGTTGGTCTGGGGTTTGAATGAAAAAAATCTACACGCGTATCGTGATGAAATGGAGCAATATGGTTTTCAGATTGAAGTGACAAGCGATATAAGGGGATGTCTTCGTCACTGTAATCTGATCGTTACCACAACACCTGCAATCTCACCATTATTTTATCTTTCTGATGTTCAACCTGGGACGCATATCACGGCAGTTGGCTCAGATACACCCGACAAACAGGAATTCGATAGCAACATTTTAAAAGCTGCCGATCTTGTCGTGGCAGACAGTATGGCACAATGCAGAGTAAGGGGAGAAATTCATCATGCAATAAAAGCAAAGCATGTGACAGAATACGAGGTGACAGAACTCGGCCATATTATCTCAGGCAAGAGAGCCGGACGGACTTCAGAGGAGCAGTTAACAGTCATTGATTTAACAGGTGTTGCTGTACAGGATATTAAAGTTTCAGAGGCCGTTTATAATTATCTGACCACATCAAAGTTTTATTGACTATAGTTTTCAAACTCAATTTTTTAATCACTACTGTACAAGGAGCTGGAAAGGAAATTTTATGGTAGGAAGGAAAACGGAAAAAGAGATAGCTCTAAAGGAAAGAGTCTCTTGTACAAAATTGATAAAATAACGTTTGATAGTAAACCCTCCTTCTTATGAAGAAGCTACTTGTCTGGGTAAGCAACAATAATATCAAAAGTGTTTTCTTTAGATTTTCTTGCTCTTTGGAATTTTCAAATGGTTTTTGAGTACAAATTTTTGTTGTCTGTTCCTGATTCTGTATGATGCTTTTTAACACTAAACCTGTGCTGAGATGTGGTATCAACCGTATTAACTATAAAAGGAATGGAATATCATGAAAACACACCTTAAAAAAGTTATGAGAGCTTGTCTGATTTATTGTTTTCTTTCTATGTTTTGTGGAGATAATTTGTGTGGAGTGCTGGCACAAGGCGGTAAAGATGGCAACGGTACGCCTGAAGAGGCTACGAACAACCAGGCTAACAATGCATCTGATACTAACAGTACAGAATGGGATAATGCCGCTGACAACCATGACCAAGGTGAAAAGGGTAATGCACTTAATGCCTGGATAGCCGAACAATCTAAAAATTCCAAAGAGCAGGAAAATCTAAAAGAAAACACTGCACTCTGTTCTGTTTTTGACTCACCTGTACAATTCCCAAAAGAGTTTTTTCCTTCTGAGAATTTGCAGATGGTTTTAGACCATGAAGAACCAGCTTCAGTCACTTTAAATAGAAAATCAGCTTCATCCTCTTTGATGGAAAGAAGGATAGGTAGACTGGCGTTGAAACTTGAGGAATTTCAGCTCAATATACCTAAAAAGCAAGCAGAGAACAATCTTTCTGATCTTTCTCGAAAAGTTTTTGCAGAGATACCTGCGTCCGATATCAGTACCCATTCAGCAGAAGGTCATGGTAAGAGAACAAAAGGTAAGATGGTACTTTATCCTATTAATTATGAGAATACGTTTGTTTTAGCGCATGAAGCACCAGGTTTGTGTAAGCTGTCAGATTTCTTCAAGCTGACTAAAGAGTCTGGCACAAAAACCATAATTTGCCTTGAGTCTTGGTGTGAGTATCCTGTACCTAAAGAGATTCTTGAAGGACCATATAGGATTCCAGGCAGTAATGTTTATAGAGATGGAGGATTGGAAGTTACTGCTGATAATTACAAAGAACTGAAAGAACTTCCACCTCCGGGTAATCAACTTGACTTTAAAACAAATGCATTACCTGACACAGATCAATGTGCACAACCGCTTGCCGGTGAATATCAGTTACATATTAAAACCGGCACTGAAGATGATCAAACAATTAGAGTCATTTATATTCCCAATATGGAAGATGGTAAAGGCGCAAATTCTGAATTTTTAAAAGCAATAGAACGGATGATCAATGAACATACACAGATACATTGTCGTGCAGGTCTGGGAAGAACAGGAACAGTAATTGTAGCTACAGAGCTGATACGGTTACATGAAAAAGATAAAAATTTTCTTACAAAAGACAACCTGGTAGACATCATCAAAACCCTTATAGCTGAAGGGCGTGCTTTACGAGAGGATCCCCGCTTCGTACAACAGTCTGAGCAGGTATACTCTTTATTAAAGCTTGGAGTTGAGTTGCTGGGAATGACTGAAGACAATTTTATTAAAAATTATAAGGAAAATAATCCATCAGAGTAAAATTTTTTTGCTAACTGATACTTCTAGCAATACTCCGAACTATTTTTGTAGTTTTACCGACAATACAAAGCTAGCTGTTGCGGTTAGCTTTTTTATTAAATTTTGTTCAGTAAAACTTTTAAATTTTGCCATAATAAAAAAATAACCATTAGTTTTTACATTCTCATAATGTTGTTTCTTCGTTTTGGCCTCAACCCTTTTGCTGTATATTCTGATTTAATCTGCTAAAACGGGTTTGCCTGTGTTAACAGCAGCGTCAAAAGCGGTGGATAAAATAAAAAAATGGATAAACAGATAATTCCTTGATTCATGCTCACAACACAAAATAAATATACGTTTTTGTTCGTAACAGATAAAAACCGCATGCAAATAAAATAATTACATACATCAGTTAGTCCAGACTGGTTTTTCTTAATACTATTTTACACGCTAAATTTTAGGCTTAACGTCCTGACCAATATTTAAATTCATAATCTTAAAAACAGTTAATTTATCTGAGGTTCATACAATGAATAAAAAAATAACGCTTACCATGTGCATAATGATCAGTCTGCTTAGTGCGCATGCATGGATACATATCGTACATAAAAATAACTTAACCATTACAGCAATGAAAAATAACCCACCTCATAAGCTACAGCTACCTCCGGATACACTCAAAGCAGAAGAGATAAATGCAATAACATTTAACGAAAATAGTCACGCCATTAGCCATGGGCAAAAATATGAGGGAACAGCAATGAAATTTACCGGATGTATTAATAACCAAGTGCCTAAATGTTATCCACATTCAACATTAACCATCAAAGCTAGCAGACATCAAAAGAGTGCTGTTGCTGATCAGTTTAGTCAATGGCTTAATAATATCGCATTAAGTTCTATATCCAGCAACCTTCCGTCAAAACTCAATTTTGCCGTTAAAGGCATATTAAGCTATAAAGGAATACATCAATGCCAGCCAGCCGATAAAAATCCTGCCTGTAAAACTAAAAAAACAGAGAACCAGTCAGTAACGATTGAAAATTTTATTTTTGCTCAAAATGAGGATCACTGGTGGTTGGGTAGTCCAAATTGTGCCTTTGATTATAACGAATTACGCAAGAGGCATGAGCATAAATGGCTAAAAAAAATTCTTATTAAAGACTGGCTTGATTGTAAAGCAAGAATGTTTACAGCTTGTAAAACCACAAGCTTTATGACCTGTAAAACAAAAGAAGGAGGCAGCGCCTGTGTTTCACTGAAAAAAAACACAGTCAACATTGTGCCCGGACAATGTAGTTTTTAAAGCAATAAAGATCCTTGATTTGTATAGCGTAAAGACACAATCATCATTTCTGAATTTACAGAAATGATGATTTTATACAAAGAGATATTTTTTGAGTAAAAACACTTACTGAAGAAAAGTGTTTAATATCTGTGCTGTAAAATAGCTGTTATGCAAAGATATGTTTTACAATTTCCTCTCCAAACTGTGAGCATGAAACCAGCGTTGCATTTTCCATCATGCGTTCAAAATCATAAGTGACTTTTTTAGCTTCAATGGCAGCAGCAACACCTTTGATAACCAGGTCTGCTGCTTCCGTCCAGCCTAAATGACGCAGCATCATTTCTCCGGAAAGAATTAAAGAGCCGGGGTTTACTTTATCTTTCCCTGCATGAACAGGTGCTGTACCGTGAGTTGCTTCAAACAATGCTACTTCACTGCCTATATTGGCACCCGGGGCAATACCTATTCCTCCTACCTGGGCAGCCAGTGCATCGGAGAGATAATCTCCATTTAAATTTAGTGTGGCAATCACGCTATACTCTTTTGGTCTTAACAAAATTTGCTGTAGAAAAGCATCTGCAATCACGTCATTAATGATGATCTTATTACCGGTTTTAGGATTTTTTAATGTACACCAAGGACCGCCATCAAGTAGTTCTGCACCAAATTCATTTCTGGCTAACTCGTAGGCGCACTGTTTAAAGTAACCTTCAGTAAACTTCATAATATTACCTTTATGCACAAAAGTAACTGTCGGGCGATCATTATCGATGGCGAACTGAATAGCCTTACGTACCAAACGCTCAGTTCCCTGACGGGAAACCGGCTTAACACCTATGCCGCATTCATGACTAAAGCGTATCTGAGTAACACCCATCTCATCTTCCAGAAAATGAATGACTTTCTTTACCTGTTCAGAGTCTGCCTGCCACTCAATTCCGGCATAAATATCTTCAGAGTTTTCCCGGAAAATAATCATGTCGGTCAGATCGGGTCGCTTCAGCGGGCTTGGCACACCGTTAAACCAGCGTATCGGACGAATACAGGCATAAAGATCTAATTGCTGACGTAAGGCTACATTCAGGGAGCGAATACCACCGCCAACCGGTGTGGTTAACGGACCTTTAATACCTACTTTAAATTCACGCATTGCCTCTAATGTTTCATCAGGCAACCAGGTATTTTCATCATAAATTTTGGTGGCCTTTTCACCGGCATATATCTCCATCCAATGAATTTGGCGCTGGTCACTGTAAGCTTTTTCAACGGCTGCATTGATAACGGCATGCATGGGTGGAGTAATATCAACACCTATCCCGTCACCTTCAATAAAAGGGATAACCGGTTGATTGGGCACATTCAAAGATCCATCTTTATTGACAGAAATTTTTTTCCCTGCGTCTGGAGTGGTCACTTTTTGGTAGGTCATTATTTATATTCTCCGGTATACAGTTATTAATGTTTATAAATTTACACACTATTAAAAGTGTGGTTTTAATCAGTAAAAACAGTAGCTTTGTAGTGTTTTTTGTTAGTTATCAGTGTTCTTTATCTACATCCATTCACTAAATAAACAAGCATAAAAAGTTTAAGTTACTGCGATTTTTCATTGATCTTACCTGAAAAACCCGGTTTTTTCTAACCTGAATCTGTAATGCTTATTCAGTTTTTATTTTACCACGTAACGAATATTTTATTTTGCTTATAACAAAACACTGAAAAACAAACTTCTATATTATATTCATGTTTACAAATTTATTGCAGCAATTAAGTTTTCTTGTTTTGACCACTTGAAATATGACAGGCAGACCCCCATTAACTTACTCAACCGTTATTGTAACAGGAGGAATGATCCATATGACTATTGAAGCAAAAGAAGAAACACTTGGTTTTCAAACTGAAGTAAAACAATTACTTCACTTAATGATTCACTCGTTGTACTCTCATCCAGAGGTTTTTCTGCGTGAGCTTGTTTCAAATGCCAGCGATGCTGCTGATAAACTTCGTTTCGCCACATTGCATGACAGCAAGCTGATGGAAGAAGACCCTGAGCTCGCTATCAGAATTACCACCGATAAAGAAGCATCACTGCTTACTATTGAAGATAATGGTATCGGGATGAATCGTGATGAAGTGATTGAAAATCTGGGTACTATCGCCCGTTCCGGTACTGCTGAATTTTTACAGAAATTAACCGGCGACCAGAAAAAAGATTCGCATTTAATTGGTCAGTTCGGTGTTGGTTTTTATTCGGCTTTTATTGTGGCTGATAAAGTAATCGTTGAAACACGCAAGGCAGGTGAAACAGGTGGCGTATACTGGGAATCAGAAGGTACCGGTGAATTTATCGTTAAAAATACTGATAACGTACAGCGTGGTACTAAAATCACACTACATCTGAAAAAAGAGCATATAAACTTTACTGATGGCTGGCATCTGCGTTCTGTTGTGCGTAAATATTCAGATCATATCTCGTTGCCTGTTATGATGCTCAAAGAAACTCATGAGGCAGAAGACGATAAAGAGCAAGAAAAAAGTCAGGTTATTGAGTGGGAAACAATCAATACCGCAAAAGCATTGTGGACATGCAGTAAAAGTGAACTGAAAGATGAAGACTATAAGGAATTTTACAAACATCTGAGTCCAGATATGTCCGAACCACTGAAGTGGAGCCACAATAAGGTTGAAGGTAAACTGGATTATACCAGCTTACTCTACATTCCTTCTAAAGCGCCTTTTGACATGTATAATCCTGAAATGCAGCGGGGACTAAAACTCTATATCCAGCGCGTTTATATTATGGATGATGCCAAACAGTTTTTACCCATGTACTTGCGCTTTGTTAAAGGGGTGCTTGATTCTAATGATCTTCCCCTGAATATCTCCCGCGAGTTATTACAAAAAAATGCACAGGTAAACAGCCTAAAATCAGTGATTACAAAGCGTGTCCTGGATATGTTAGATAAAATGGCGAAAAAAGAGCCTGAGAATTATCAGAAATTCTGGGAAGCCTTTGGACAGGTGATGAAAGAAGGACCAGCAGAAGACTTTGCCAACCGTGAACAGGCCGCTTCCTTATTACGTTTTTCTTCAACACATACCGGCGAAAAAACGCAGAATATTTCTCTGGACGCCTATATTGAACGGATGAAGCCAGAGCAGGAAAAAATTTATTATCTCTGTGCACAAAGCCACTCTGCAGTAGCGAACAGCCCTCATCTTGAAGTTTTCCGCAAAAAAGGCATTGAAGTTTTATTGATGTCTGACCGGATTGATGAATGGTTAATGTCTCATATGCATGAGTTCAAAGAGAAACAATTTGAAGATATCAGCAAAGGTACGCTCGATTTAGGTAAACTCGCTGATACTGAAGACAAAGAGAAAAAAGAGACTGTTTCTAAAGAGAAAGAAGCATTAATTAAGCGTATCAAAGAAACCTTAAAAGGACGTGTAGAAGAAGTGCGTGTTACCGATCGTCTGACAGAATCTCCTGCCTGCCTGGTAACCGGACAGCATGACCTTGGCGAACAGATGCGCCAGATGTTAAAAGCAGCCGGACAAGAGGTTCCTGAAAGCCATCCAATCATGGAAATCAACCCTTCTCATCCGCTAATTCTGCGGCTTGAAAAAGAGGATAGCGAGCATTTCGATGATCTTACCAGAATCCTGTTTGAGCAGGCACAACTGGCTAATGGTAAATTGCCTGAAGACTCCGGAGAGTATGTTCAGCGCATGAACAAGCTATTGATGGAATTATTATCTGACTAATAATTTCTGTCAGCGTGCAAAGCCGGTTGCCTGATTATATTTTTCAGACTCCGGCTTTTACCCTGGCAGGTTTGTTTCCTGCTGAATATATCAGCCTTCTCCGTGCGTACGTCGTGGGTTGATATCCTAGCACAAAAACTATCACCCCGGTCTGGCCTTCTCCGTGCGTACGTCGTGGGTTGAGCATATTTTACTTTTCATCGGACTTATACCTTGGATTGAGCATATTTTATTTTTCACGGGACATATACCGTGGGTTGAGCTTGTCGAAACCCTCGCAACAGGCTGTTATTCAGTTATCAGATTCAATAATTAATCATAAAAAAATCGTTATACCTGCAGTTTTTAGTCTAAATTTATCATACACACCTTTTCACTCTACTTATGCAAGGATGCAGCTATGTACACAAAAAGGTATAAATACACCCTCTTAATATTACTTTGGTTTATTCCACGCTTAGCTTTTGCAGATACGGTTGATTTTGTCCGAATCGATAAAGATGATCACCCCATATTAAAAGCTTTTACTTTTATTGATAGTCCGGATCTTAACATTGATCCACTGCAGCAAAATACCTTGGTTGCTGTAAAAACAACGCATGATGAAGAAAATCAATATGTGCGTTATCAGCAGTATTACAGAGGGATTATTGTGTATGGGTACAGCATTGTAGAACACAAACCCAAAAATAAGAAATCATCAGGTAAGCGGGTTTTTACAGGGAAACTAGCGACCGGATTATCTTTAATGTTAGCTCCGTATTATCGTTCTGACACTTACCGTAACCGCATTATAAAAACAGCAACAGAAGATTACAAACAACGTAAGTCATCACAGGCTGTGAAAATTTTTAAAACCGACATACAATCGGCTATATGGATTGATAGCAAAAAGCAGCCGGCATTTGTCTATATAATTGACTTCAAAGCTGATAGCGGAAGTATCCGAGATGAGTGGCCGCATTATATCATTGATACGGCTAATAAAAATATTCTTCATCGCTGGAATAACATACAGTCTGTCAATGTTAACGGACCTGGGGGTAATCAAAAAACCGGACAATATCGTTACGGACAGACAGGTTTGCCTGCACTACCGGTTACCCAACTGAATAATACGTGCTATCTGCGTAATGATAAAGTGTTGGTTGCAACGCTCAATAACACCTGGGCACTTGCAAATCCCTCGGATCCGGTTGCAGTAAATCATCCATGCGGTAATAATAACGGAGACCCTGGTAACGGTGCATGGTCTCCGGCAAATGATGCTTTTTTATTTGGCAATGTAATTGTTGATATGTATCGTGACTGGTATGGGCAATCTATACTAATCAACGCAGATGGCACGCCTAAACGGCTGACTATGCTGGTTCATGCCGGAACCAATTATGAAAATGCATTTTGGAATGGTAATTATATGATTTTCGGTGATGGTTATCTGAGCTACCATCCTTTAGTCTCTTTAGGCGTAGCTGCGCATGAGCTGGGACATGCATTTACTTCACTCCGTTCTAACCTCCTCTATTTTAACCAGTCGGGAGCCATTAATGAAGCTTTTTCAGATATGTCTGCCATTACGGCAGAATATTATTTTCTGCAAAACCATCCACAGGGCTATCAGACTATTTATGGCAAGCAGCTGCTTGACTGGCTTATTGGTGACCGTATTGCCAAAGGTAATTATGCTTTACGATCAATGAGTCAGCCAAATTTATTTGGTAGCGCTGATTGTGAAGAGAGTGGCAATGGATGTAACAGGACATGGGCAGATATTGTCAGACTTGCTGATCAGGTTCCACAAGATCAGCGTCAAAGTTACATCGTTCATCGGGGGAGCGGCGTGTTTAACCGTGCCTTTTATGAAATGGTCCGGCAATTTAATGGTGATGTCAAAAAAGTATTCAAGCTGATGATAAGAGCAAATATGACCCGGTGGACGGAGAATTCTGATTTTGCAGATGCTGCCTGTGGCGTTATCCAGGTTGCACGTGATTTAAATTATGATCTTGATAAGGTAAAAAATGCCTTTTCTGCGGTTCAGATTACGCCGGCTTGTCAATAATCGGATGAAAGAAGAACTTACCTTTACAATGCTTTCGTTGAATCATAGCAAAGGATATGTCAATGGTTGATCTGCCGCTCAGACGATAATATTTTCGCAACTGTTGCGTGTTCAGACAATACCTGTCTGAGCACAGATTATCTGTGCATTAACCCGCTTTACTGCCTGGCAAAAAAAACCGAACAAGACTTTAGTTGGTTTTGTTAAAAATAAAAAACATCTGCCATCAACCTGCCATTTTATTGCTGATATTTAGGTACAATAAAAGCTAATTACATACTACTAACATCTCTATAAAAAAACTAATTTTTCAGCTCACCCATATAAAACTGTGCCGTTTATCTTTATTATTACCTGGTACAAAACAAGGATGAATTATGGCTAAAAAAGTAGTCGATAACGGGAATCATCACAATGCTATCAATCGCAGGTTTTTAACACATTATTTGACAGTTTATAATCGTTATACTGGTAGTGAGGTGGGTTGTATCGGAAATATCAGCCGTAATAGTATTATGTTAATGACGCCATGGATGATGGAAATTGGTAGTGTGTTTTGTTTCAGAATTTTACTCCCCGCACCTATCTGCAAAAAAACAGAAATAGATTTTGATGCTAAATGCCAGTGGTGTCATCCAGACGTTGATCCCAGAGGATATGATTCAGGCTATATTATCACTTATGCCCCAAAAGAATATGATGCTTTGATTGATTCATTACGCAGCTATTTTTCTTTTTGCACATAAAAAGAGTTGTAAGAAATAATATAAATCTGTTGTTTATTTTGATTTTGGGTAATCAAAAAATTTAGTAGAAGTAATTTTTCATATATACAACAAAGTGCATCTTATTTCATAAAAAAGCTTTCTGGTAACATTCATAACTGTATAATCTGTTTGTAAGACTTTTGTAACTCCCCAGGTACTCTATAATCATAAAAAACAAAAGTGAGCTGAGTTAAGGCACTTTTTGAACAAAAGCAACCAAAACAATTTCAAATCTTCTTAAAAATGATAGTTTTAAAAAA
>JAPORK010000212.1 GCA_026710285.1 Endozoicomonadaceae bacterium
ACCGGACGGGACTCGAACCCGCGACCTCCGGCGTGACAGGCCGGCATTCTAACCAGCTGAACTACCGGTCCGCAGCATTAATGGTGGGTGGTGACGGGATCGAACCGCCGACCCTCTGCTTGTAAGGCAGATGCTCTCCCAGCTGAGCTAACCACCCGGTTATTTCTGCTTTTGCTCTTGAGCAAACGTTGTTACCAGTTGACTGGTTACAAATGTTATCACCATTATTTATAAAATCAAGTATTAATTCATTAATATATGAAAAAAATATTTACAAAAATTAGTATACTCTTTTAAATTTGTATTTTATAGCATCGAAGCAGGTGCTTCTTTATTGCTCAGTACTTTATATCGATTAAACTCAGGTAGCTGAAAATGCCACCATTCAAAAGGGTTACATACAAAGCCGGCTGCATGCATAATACCGTTTAACAGTAGGCGATTCTTTTGTGTTTGTGTTGGAATTTTAAAAAAGTTTTGATGTGCAGTTTCAGAAAAATCATCAAAGCCTGTACCCATATCCAGCATGGTGCCCTGCATGTCTGTTAATGTCAGATCCAGTGCAATACCACGGCAATGGGGTCGTTCACCCGTTTGTGGATGAGTAATATATTTTTCATCCGGCATGTGATTCCACAATATTTGCTGTGCTTCCACAGGACGAAAAGCATCCCATATTTTAAATCGTAATCCTAATGCAGCCGCCTGTTCCAGAGCAATATTAAAACGCTTTAATGCTTCTGCATGCAGGAAGGTATTCTGCAGACCACTTTTGTAAATGCAGGTTTTGGTAAAATTATTCATAGTTGCATAGGCAAGAAAAATTTCATAGCGGCTATCTTGTGTATTATTTAATAATTCGAGCACTTTATTCTTCACCTCAATGTATCTGATGGGTTAATTATTTTATCAGTCCTCAATAAAAAAAGACGATGCATTACATAATAAAAAACATGATTGTCATGATTTGTTGTTCTATTGTAGTAATGATTTAAAACATAACATAATTGTTGCAAGATATCGGATACTTAAACGGATCTTCCAGGCATAAAATTACAGAGGTATTTATGAAAGCATGGGAAGTTAATTTTGATGGTCTGGCAGGACCTGCTTATAATTTTGCTGGACTGAGTTTTGGTAATCTGGCCTCGTTAAAACACGCAAAGCAAAAATCAAATCCAAAGCATGCTGCTAAGCAAGGACTTGCAAAAATGAAAGCACTGGCAGATATGGGGCTTATTCAGGGGATTATTGCTCCCCATGAACGACCTGATCTGCAAATGTTAAGACGACTTGGGTTTACAGGCAGTGAAACGCAGATGCTGGTTAAAGCAGCAAAGCAAACCCCAGAAATTTTTTTAGCCTGCTACTCTGCATCAGCTGTATGGGCGGCGAATGCAGCTACCGTTTCTCCTGGAGCTGATACGCTGGATAAGCGCATACATTTTACTCCAGCAAATCTGCAAACACTGTTTCATCGTTCTTTAGAGCCTGCATTAGCGTCGGATATTCTGCATACTATTTTTAAAGATGAAAAGCATTTTGTTCACCACACTCCCTTACCAAAACACCACTATTTTAGTGATGAAGGTGCCGCAAACCACACCCGTTTTTGTCAGGATTATGGTAGCGAAGGCGTTGAATGTTTTATCTACGGTCGTCATGGAATAAACAACAGCCATCATCAGCCAAAGCATTTTCCTGCCCGCCATACACTTGAAGCCAGTATGGCCATTGCCCGTTTGCATCAGCTCAATCCCAATAAGGTCGTCTTTGCACAACAAAATCCGGAAGTGATTGATCAGGGTGTCTTTCATAATGATGTCATTGCTGTGGGTAATATGAATGTGTTATTTCACCATGAAAAAGCGTTTTTAAATACAAAGGTTCTGTATGATGATTTAAACCGAAAAATGTCAGACGGACAGATCCATTTTATTGAGGTGAAAACAGCAGAGTGTTCTGTCAAAGAGGCAGTGGAGAGTTATTTATTTAATTCACAACTGATCACCTTATCCTCCGGGAAGATGATTTTGATTGCACCGGCTGAATGTAAAAATAATCTGCGTGTTAAGCAATATCTTGATTATCTGGTACAGAGTGATCATCCGATTCAGGATGTCATGTTTTTTGATTTAAGACAAAGCATGAAAAATGGCGGGGGACCTGCCTGTTTGCGATTACGGGTGGTTTTAAATGAGCAGGAGTTAGCAGCAGTTAATCCAGCAGTATTTATTAATGATACGCAGTATGCTCGTTTAGATCGCTGGATAGAAAAACATTACCGGGACGCTTTGAGTGCAGATGATTTGTGTGATATCAGTTTTTTAACCGAAATCCGCACGGCGCTGGATGAACTAACGACTATCTTAAATTTAGGATCAGTCTATTCCTTTCAAAAGAACTAAAACCGGTGATGTTTGAATTGATTGATTGATTCATATCTGCATATTTCTGGTTATTCTTCGTTTATATTAGGTATTTAAAAACCAGTTAATATAGCAGATAGTCGGCAAATTTACAGGACGAAATTACTTTATAACAGTTAACTGTTTCTGGTATTCGTTTAGGTGCTACCGCAAATATTTCTTAGAAATAAAATAACAATTATCAATTTTTTTGTATATACTTAGGTTTCGTGTCAGTTCTTTAATTATAAATAATTATTTGCAATTAACAGAGTGAGTAAAGACGAAATAATCAATTTTTACTTGTAATAATATCATTTATATCAATCGACTAACAAAAATAATAAAGGATATAAGTATGAATAAAAGAAATTTAATCTGCTGGATTTTTTACCTGATTTTCCTGGTGACTGTATCAGCACTTAATGCCACAGCAAAGACTTACACAAGAGACAACAAGTTTTATTTTGAAGATTTTACCTATGTGAAGGATAAATCCACATATACAAAGAGTCGACCAATAAGATTTGCTTCTTTGAGGCACTGTATTCACAAGCAACCTTTTGGTGTATCTGACAACAGTTGGTTAGACGGTAAGACTCAAGATGCTAAAACATATTTTACGATAAAGGCTGGAAGGCATAATTACAAAAGTAACAAGACATGTATACTTAATACAATGTTGGCTAAAGAAAAAGAAAATGCTATCAATTATCTTATTGGCAACGATTATATTGGTAATGTTAATTTTGCGCTTCAGGGTGATTTAGTATTTTATGGATTAGGTTCATCAGATTATAAGGCAATTGATCAAATTTTTAAGGACATCGTACTGGTACAGACTCAAGCTGTAGTATTAGGTAGCCATAGTGAAAGAATAGGCAATGTATGGCTGTTTGGAGGACCTAATTGTCAAAGATTTGATTATAAAAAGTGTGGAAAAAAATGCAACAACTTAGGAGGTATAGCCAACTGTACTTCTACAGCTGGAAAAAATTGGTGTTTTATTCGTGACAGTAATAGTTATGGTATTATTTATTTGCGGGAACCATGCTCTGTGAGTCTGCTCCAAAATAATCTCTAAGCAATGCGTATAAAATAATTTAGACAAATTCTGGGGTAGTTGTGGTATTGTACAGCAGCTTATCTTCGACTCCGCTCAGGATACGGATTTACGTTGGCTGAGCGGAGTCGAAGTCAGTGAAATTAAAGTCAGAATAGCCATTGTTCTTTTATTGATAGATTAGAATTGTACAAATTATTTCGTATACGTCCCTAAAATAATTTTAATTAATATTTAACGTAAGCTTTCTGTGCAGAGTGGCAAAACTTAATAAAATAAATATTAATAAATTATATGAAGAGCTATAACTACAACTGATGTTTTTTGGCTATCCTTAGTTTATACTGAATATTTAAAAATTAGTTAATATACCGATTTGACTCAAAAATACTCGATTTGTATAGCGCAGTTAGTCAGGCAATTTACAGAATGAAGTTATTTTACAACGGTTAATCAAGTCAAAGAGTAACGAATGGATGCGTTAACAAGAGCCAAACGAACTGCCGGTTATTCTCCTTTACAAGAAGAGCGTAATCTGGCGACAGATCAATCACCGGCAAACAGTCGTTCTGGCTGGTTTTCAGGCAAACAGGTTCGTTCGACAGCAGGTAAAAAATACTATACAAGTGCCAGTGTCGGCAAGCGCCTAAGGCAACAGTATGGTGGTGTGGTACAGCAAGCACTGATGAAGTCTGCTAAGCAAACCGGGCTCTCTGAAAGAAGTGTACATCGTCTGTTTCAGCAGGCAGAGAAGGCAAAAAAAAATATTGTACACAAAAACCATGAGCATTTAAAAAAGTGGCTTGACACGACGAAAGCTTCTTCGCCTGCTGCCAAAGCACTGCACGCTCTGTGTCCGTATTGTCATGAAAATCTGCCAAACGTTGAAAGAGAGCGCATCACTGATTATTTGCAACAGCGGCTGTTTACTTCAAAACATTTACTGACAAAAGATCAGGTTGAGAAGTTAGCGCTGCGTCACCTTAAAACTTATCATGGTGGTTTTCAGGTATTTGCACCAGCGACTGCTAAGGTAATTTGTTCCACTTCTGGCTTAAAACCACCGGTTTTTCACTATCATCTGCAACTATGGAGTGAACAGTTTCAGACTGATATCACAAAAAATACACTCAGTACATTTAATCACCTCGCGCAAAAAGCACAGACAAGAACCACAGCTTCTCCTTTTGAACTGCGTGGAAAATATTCCTTTACCCAACAAATGCAAACAACACGTGCGCTGATGATGCAGCTAAACAAATTTCATCAGCAGCTTTCATCTCCTGAACATAAGCTATTAGTTCCGGCACCGTTGCGAGAAGCATTGTTGGCTGATTTACAGACACAGTACACAGCACTGGCAAAGCATCTGAACTATCTGTTCGTTTTGTATAAGAATGATTTTGTTAATACTAAAAACATGAAAGCTGGTTATATATTACACCTAAGGACAGCGATAAAGGTACTTGATCATACGATAGCAGAAGCACAAAGTCAGGCAGATGCATCGACACAGAAGATTCAGGCATGGCAAGCGCTCAGAGAAAAAATGCTACAAAGTGAACAGAGGTTGCAAAAATCAAAACAGCTACCGCTGCCAGCATCTCCGGTCAAAGCGTTGCTTCAATACAGAAAGGATCTTAGAGAGATATTAGTAAATCATGGTGTTCCTTCTGCACAAATGCACAAGTCATGGAAAAAAGTTTGGGTGGACGTGACCAATGACAGTGAAGTAAAACCTGTTAATAAACTGGTCACAGTACGGCAAAATGGTGAGTTTCTCCAGTATCAAAGTGTTATAAAACCTGCTGCAAAAATGCGCTTTTATGCAGATAACCCTGTTTCGGTTGCAGCAGAACGTGATCCTTTCAAATATAGTTATGCAGGAAAAGCCTGTCATTCATCAACCAAAGAAGATACACGACATGCACTTAATTTACAGCAGACAAAATTAACAACCGCATCCACCGCTAAAGATCAGCCTGCCACAGAACTGTTCTCGGGTATTCGTTCAGGAACTACAGCAGCACAGCACATAGCCGACAGAGACGAACGCACTAAAGCAGCCGACAACTGGGCTAAAGAAGTAGTAACAGCCGCACTTCTGAATAAAATGGAATGCTGTTCGCAGACCCGAGAAAAAGTCATCCAAGGTGAACAGGTATCATTGAATTTACTCACTACTTCTTTATTAACAGCGGATAAGTTTCGTCATACTACCCATCTGCATGATGATGAATTACAGCAGCAGCGAGAACAGTATGAAGCGTTACAAAGGCTGATGAACAGTAATAAACTGTTAATTATCTATGATGCAAAGGGAAAAGCGCATCAGGTAAAAATAAATCTGCGCCTGGCCCGGTTTAATACGGGCGTAAATAAGTTATCGCTGAACCCGTTCTTTTCTACGCTGTTAGCTTCATGGGCGCAGGGTGATAAGTATAATGCAGAGGCACTGGAAGAGCTGATCGGAAGTCTTAATCCGGAAGCACCGCTGGGTGGTTGGGTACAGGAATGGTTGGATGCAAATTCAGAGCATCCTAAAACAGATGTTGTACGTCAACTGGCATGGCAATTAAAAGCCATGTTTAATCATAAAATGCACCATACTGAGGGCACGAATGCTTACAAGTTTGCGTCCCGTTTAGTTATGCTGGCTTATTTAGTTGGAGCAGTGCCACATTTTAACTGTAAAAGTGGCAAAGACCGAACCGGTGAACTTGATGCGCACGTCAAAGCATTAGCCTGTGAAATTGAACAAACAGGCAAGGTTCCTCCACCTGAACGCTATTGGTCTGATGAGGGTAAGCAATTAGTGCAGGCGATGCTGTATGGTGCCGGAGAACAGGAGGTCTTAATACACAATAACGGAAATCCGGCTTTTAAAACTTATGCCGGGCAGGCGATGCAGGGTGATCTGTTTTCTTTCCTGCATTTTAAATAAGTAAAAATATTATAGTAAAGTCGATATATAATTATTAAGATACGTCAGGAAGTAGTATCAAATAATAACCGTACAAAATAAAAGGATTTATACTGTGTTAAAAACAGCAAAAATTATCTCTGCAATGGTTCTCAGTGGTTTGATCAGTTCAACAGCTTTTGCAGCAAATGATGGTGACTTGGGTACATCCTCTACAGGGAATCTTCAAGTATCAGTAAACTTACCAGAAGTCTATAGAATCGGTGGATTATCAGATGTAGCACTTTCTGTTAACAGTAAAAGCGTAACACAAAATTTTTGTGTTTATACGAATAATACGACCGGACTCTATAGACTTACTGTAGCGGGTGCGAATGGTGCGAATGGTGCATTGGCGATGACAAACGGTAATAACTCAATACCTTATGAGGTTGCTGTTCATAATGTGCAGGGTGGTGCGAATGGTGGGATCCATCTGTTTCATTCCGGTGATGCTGAAAACTTCATCAATGCTTCACATGCAGTGGGTGCAATAGATTGTAATGATGCTAGTGACAAAACTGCAACAATGGTAATTAGTGTAACTGAGTCTGCACTTGCTGTACCACAAGGTCTGTATACCGATACGTTAACGCTGACGGTTGCAGCACAATAAAGCATATCATTATGCCCACAGAGGAGAAAAGACTGGTGTCATCAGTATAAAAAGAAAGGGGAGGATGATGAAAACAACAATAATCGTTTTTATTGTACTGCTAATCAGTGGACTGATGCCCAGGACTGTTTTTTCTGCCTCTGACGGGGATCTGGGCACAGACTCTCAGGGAACCATGGATGTCGGTATAGAAATTTTCAGGCTGGTTAAGATTGCCGGATTAGAGGATCTGATTGTTAAGTTTCCAAAAAATACGAATGATATTAATATTAATCCTCCCACAGGAAGAGTGAACTTTTGTGTTTACAGTAATGTAGATGTAAAAGGAACTTATTCTATTACTGCAACCGGGAGTGGTAATAATGGTTCTTTTAGTTTGAAAAATGGTGAAAACTATATTGATTACAAAATTTATTTTACCAGATCCTATGAGCGAAATGACAGCAATGTAAGCAACCATATCGAATTAAAACCCGGAGAAGAGGCAAAAGGTGTTGGTGGAGGAAGTTCGCAAGCTGTGCTTGAGTGTAGTAGTGAAAATGCATACAATGCAACGCTTTGGGCAATGCTGGGTATTACCGATTTGCATGATTTGCAGGCGGGTGATTATACAGGAACCGTCACCCTGATGGTAGCGCCTGATTAGCGCTTATTACACCTGTACAAGTTGTTGGAGACTGATATAAAGAGCACTAATTAAGTGTAAAATACAGGGGGAAATGATGAAGCTTAAGCCGCGATGGAAAGAGGCTTGCCTGGCTTCAGTTGTTATCACAGGTGCGTGGAAGAGTATGTGTTATGCGGATGAGCCGCTGATTTTAGATATAGAGCCACCCGCCGGATTTGAGTCTTCGGGTGAACCCAGACAAATTTTTGCTGACATTTATTATGATCATCGTTACCTTACCACGCAGCTGATCATTTTCACCGACGAATGGGTTAAGTTAGACAACCCGAAACAGATCGTTGATAAAATCCCTGATATCACGGCACCTGAACTTATTTTTGCAGCGCTGCAAAAAGATCTGAATCCGCATAAGTCAAAGCTATGTCTTACGGAAACGCAAAAAGAGTGCGGTTATCTGTTGCCTGAAGTAGCTGGTATTATTCTTGATGAAGCCAATCTCAGATTAAGTCTGTTTATCAATCCGGATTACCTTAAATGGACAGCTGCTAAGGATAACATTTTTTTACCACCTTCGGATGCAGATAAATCTTTTATCCAAAAAGTCAATGGATTGATCTCTGGCATCCGTGGTGCAAAACAGGAGCAATCAACCCGATCGGGTGATAACAAAAAAAATCGCTCATATCATTATACGTTGACAGGGCGCAGCCTGTTTGCCTTTAAAGAAAATAATTTTCAGGCTAATTATGATTATTCAGACAAAAACAATTTTTCAATGGGATCGGCTTTTTTTGATCGTGAGTTTGAAGGCAAAATGTGGCAAGCGGGTCTGTTAACAACGCATGGTTTTGGAATGTCTTTTTCCGGAGATCAAACCTTGTGGGGTGCTCGTCTTGCGTCGTCAGTCAATACACGCACTGATCAGGCATTAGGTCAGTCTTCTTCTGTACAGCTGTTTATGCCGGTACGCGGTAGTATCAATGTGTTAAAAGATGGCAGGCTGATATATACGGCTTTTAAAAGTGCAGGTAACTATTTTCTTGATACAACAAATTTTGATTCAGGTGCTTATAATATCACTGTGCAGATTCGTGACAGCAATGGTAATCTGATCAGTGAAGAAACCCGTTTCTTTGTTAAAGATTATGCCTTACCGAAAAAAGGTGCGCCCGCTTTTTTCCTGGAGGGAGGGCGTGTGGTTAATCGTGATACCGCCACTGTTCTTCCAAAAACAACCGGTAATTATTTGTTCAGGGCAGGCATCAATTACCGCATAGCAGCCGACTGGGGAGGATCAGCCGTTGTAGCGGCAACACAAAAACGGCATTTTTCTGAGCTGACGCTATTTAACATGGGGGAGCATTATAAAATCAGTCCGGGTATTTTATTGACGGTAGATGGCAGCCTAGGTTCAAAGATAGATTCACATTTTTACTGGAAAAATATCACTGCTTATTTCAGCCACAAGAATTTACATAACCGTAAGAATAAGCGAGAACTAACCACGGGTGTGAATACTTTTCGTCTGTTAGAGAACAGTCTTAATCAAAGTAATTTTGGTATTTCTCTGCCGCTGTTTAAGGGAGCATTAAGTTATGATATGACCCGGCGGAGCCAGAAAGGTCTGAAAAATTTAAATATGAAATCACTCAATTACGCGTATAATATTCTCAAAGATAAAGACCATATGGTCAATGCACGGTTTTCTTATAGTCAGTCAAATTCAGGCAATAAATTATATCAGCTTATCTTAGAACTGCGTTTGAATGATGGTCATATGACCCATGGAATGACTTCTCTGGGTAGCCTGCGTAAAAACAGTAATAGCCAGGAAAACCGTATCAACAGAGACAATAATCTGCGCTATGACTTTAACTGGCACAATACGCAGGATTCAGCCCATGATGCTGATGCACATCTGACAGCACAAAAGAACAAAGAGCAAGCCATTTTAACCGGTTCCGGTAATATTTATTCAGATTATGGACATTTTTCTGGGGCAGTGTCGCATAATTTTAATAAAGATAATACCAATACAACCAACTATAGTGCCAATTTTACCACCCATTTTGCTACCGGGGGGAATGGTTATTCTGTGGGAGGATACCATTATCAGGACAGTGGTTTGATCGTTAATATGCAAGGGATTGGTAGTAAAGATTATTTTAATGTGATGGTTAACGGAAAAAAAGAGGGGGTTGCCCACGGGAAGTGGAATTCAATGATTCCTTTGTCGCCTTTTGCCACTTATGATATAACGCTGAGTCCGATTAACCGCGGTTTTTATCGTTTCAATGAAACTGCCAGAAAAGTTACCCTGTATCCGGGTAATGTTGTAACCATGGATTATCATGTACAGTCGTTCAGGGTCTTTTTTGGACAAGTACTGGATGAAAACGGAAAATTTTTAACTAATGCACAGATAAAAGATAATGCTGCACTTATCAATACAACCAATGAATATGGTATTTTTCAGACTGAGCTGCCTTATGCAACAAAATCGGTTATGTTTACTAAAGAGGGAAAAAGCTGTATGGTGTTGCTTCCTGAAGGCAGAGATGATCAGGAAATGATCAATATCGGTACGGTACAATGTAAACCATTATCAAAATAAAACCGTGTGGTAATACTTTACTATAAACGCTTATGGATTAAAAAAACATGGACGTATTAGTCGTTGATGATGCCAAGGATCAGCAAATGATCCTTTCCTGTGTGCTTAAAAAACAGGGTCACACTGTACACATAGCAGGTGATGGTAAACAGGCTCTGAAATTACTTAACAGCAACAGTGCGATACAACTGGTGATTAGTGACTGGATGATGCCGGAAATGGATGGTCCTGAACTGTGCACCCATATTCGCAAACAAAATTTTTCCAGATACATTTACTTTTTAATGTTAACCGGCAAAATTGAAGACGATGCGGTTATTCGGGGAATGGAAGTCGGCGCTGATGATTTCCTCAGAAAACCGGTTAACTTTCGTGAACTTGAAGTGCGTATGAAAGCCGGCATCCGGGTGCTGGAACTAGAGCAGGACCTGGCAGAAAGAAATAAAGCACTTAAATCAGCCCTTAACACCATTGAATCTGATTTGAAACTGGCTGGAGAGGCTTTACAAAATCTGTTGCCAGCGGCGGATACCCGTTTACAAAATACTTATTTTGACTGGCGGTTTTATCCCTGTAAAATTCTCGGCGGAGATATGCTTGGATACCAGGCGCTTGATAGTGAACATCTCGCTTTTTATCAGATTGATGTTTCCGGTCACGGTATTCCGGCAGCCCTGTTTTCTTTTTCTTTGAACCATTTTTTATCGGATATCAATCCTCGCTCCTCTTTGCTGATAAAAGACAGTGCTGATCAAAATGCTGAACAAGATTCTGCAGAACCTTTTGCAACAATTCAATCACCAGAGAACGTGCTTGCGCAATTAAATGAACGCTTTCAGAATTCGGTGGAGAGTATGACCTATTTTACCATGGTCTATGGTGTATTACATACGCCCACAGGTGCCGTCAAAATAGCCCATGCCGGTCATCCGCCAGTGCTAAAAATTTCAAAAACAGGGGAGGTGTCAGCGGTACAGGGAGTGGGTGCACCGGTGGGTATGGTGCCACAATTTCCTTATGTCTGTGAATCCATTACATTGCAGACAGGAGAAGCACTGTTCTGTTACACAGATGGATTAACAGAGAATATGAATCAGCAGGATGAAGAGTTTGGTGAAGAGCGGTTAAAACAGTTATTGAAAAAACAGGCAAAAGCCACTGTCCATCATTTGATGGATGAAATTGTTGATGCAGCAATCCATTGGAAAGGCGACAGCAGGTTTGTGGATGATGTCTCTTATCTGTTACTGAAAAGATAACAGCAGGCATATCAGTTGTATGGTTTATTGATAGCAACATTGGCAAGGGAGAGGGAAAAATGAACTTTAATCATAGTAAACAAAATCAGTTCACGGTGGTAAAGATAGACGAGAACCGACTAGATGCCAGTCAGGCTAATGCCTTTAAAGATTATATGCTGGGACTGCTTAATTCCGGAGAAGATAAGATTATTTTAGATTTATCCAAAATTAATTTTATGGACAGCAGTGGATTAGGCGCTGTGGTGGCGGTAAGAAAAGAGTTGATGAGTAAAGATGACAGTAAAATGCACCTGGCTAACCCTCAGTCTGCCATCAATGATCTGCTTGATTTAACCTGTATGAATAAGGTATTTTCAATCTTTTCCTCCGTTGAGGATGCGCTGAAAAATGGATAAAACAGACAGCAGCAGTGATCACCTGCATGGTATAACTTTAATCATCAACAGCGACTTAAAAAATACCGTATTCGTGGCAATGGCTGTACGTGGATTATGTGCTTTAACCTCTTTTACAGAGCAGGAGATCAACCGGATAGAGCTCTGTGTTGTGGAAGTGGTTAATAACGCCATTGAACACGCCTATGCTTATAAAGCAGGGAATGATATAAAAGTTGATGTATGGTTG
>JAPORK010000199.1 GCA_026710285.1 Endozoicomonadaceae bacterium
TATTGGGTATTTAAGTACTAAATTTTTTATCAGAATTTGATAAGTTATTGATTTTAAGTTCATAGATAGCATTGAAAGTATGGTTGAATAGTTACAAAATAAGAACTTAAAAAACATGATTAAGACAGCATACTCCATCGTTGTCATTCCTGTTAAAGCAGGAATCCAAAAAAATTTCTAAATTTTTTCACATCCAATCAAATACTTATATATAAGAGTATACACGGATTGCTTGTATACGATATAGTTATTGTTTTTTTTGTTTTTGCATGGTACATTTGTATTTAATGCTGTTGCTGTTTCTAAGTATATAGTATTTGTTTTTAATCAATAAGCTATAGTAAACCATTTTTTCACAGTTGAAATTTAACTAACACAGCCTGTAAATATTTAATTTCAGTTTTTTGCATAAACCATACTGAAATTCTTTTAAGACTCAAATAACATGCTCATTTTTTAATGCGCAGATAATAAAAAATCAGGTCTGGTTAGTATGGACTCAATAATAACAATCTGATAAACAGCAAAAGCTTAGGGGGAAGGCAACATTACATCGTTGTAAAAAATCAGATTCATAGCCTGATTGCATACCTGATAAACTGAAGGATACCTGACATCAATAAATATAAAAAGGAATCTGATTTTATTTACTTGTTGTATAACAGATCCATTTTCTTTATAGCATTGAAGTATAAATAGCAAAATGCAGAAAGTTAAAAAAGATTACCGTTATTTACAATCAGTAGATTGCTTTTGCATGATTGGAAAAAGAGCATAGGCGTTGGAAAAAATATACAGGAAATCCAGTTCAGAGTTTTTAGTTTAATAAAAATATTTACTTAACAGAAAGTAATGCTAAAAAACTACGTCATTCCGGCAGGGATTGCATACTTTTATACAAAGTATTTGGTTTGATATGAAAAATTTTAGAAATTTTTCCAGATTCCTTCTTTTACGGTAATACGCAGTATTCTTAAAATATCATAACATAAAACATAATATATTGTGCAAAAAAACTCCAGACCTGAGTTACAGGAAAACTCAATACTAGTCTGCCGTTTGCTAATTTAAAATTTTTGATATTGTTGCTAAAAAGATTATGGTCAGGCTATTGGGGGATAACTAATGAATATCAGGATAAAAGCTATTCTGATGCTTTTAATGCTACTTTTTTTTAAAGTAGCATTTGAATCTTCAGTAAAAGCTGGCTTTATAATAAACAAAGAAATAAACCTCACTTTCACTGCTGTTGTTCCGGCACTCGTAACATCTAAGGATTTTCAGATTTTAATTTCCAATAATAACAATACCTTGCCGGATGAACCAATTACTGCAACTCCATTAATTGATGATGAAGGTGATTTGAATATAGCTTCGGACGTTAAACTTAAAATTAATATGAACAAGAATAACGCTTTTGAAGTTAACCACTTAAAATTAAAATTAAACTATGCATGGGTTAACGGTAATGGTTTAAAGCATAACCAACCAATAAATTTATCTAAGTACAACCCTGATAGATTTAAAGTAAATGTAAACGATAAAGAATTAACTTTTAATAATGAATATAAATTTGAAAACAAAAACAATCTGGAAAATTTTATATTGAATCTGCGACCAAAGCTAAAATTGGCTAAAAGTGATCTCAACAGGAAAAGAGGCACAGCAAGAGATTTAACTATTATGTTGGGATTCCGTTTTGAAGCAGACCTTGACAATGAATTGTCATGATATCCTAAATCTCGCCAGTCCGGTTAAGACATACAATGATTTAAATCTGAAGATAAACATAACTATAGGTACGTAAAAATTATATGTGAAGACTAAAACAAGAGCTATAGCTAAAACTGGTGTTTAAAAAGTTGAAAAAAAGTGATAGATGGAAATCATGTAACTTTCAACTCAAAACTGGTTCCTCCCTGGGTACGCAAGACACGTTCACTTGAAGCTGCGCTTTCATGGCTGTATTTGAAAGGGATTTCTACAGTAGAAATGGGAAATGCTTTGAAAGTCTTGGTCGGTAATCAGGCTGAAGGATTTTCGCCTGCCACTGTTAGTCGATTAAAACAGAAATGGGCTGAAAATTACAAAAAGTGGCAAGCCCGGCGCTTAGACCACGACAAATGGGTTTATCTCTGGGTTGATGGTACTTATAGTGGTTTACGAGCTGAAGATGTGAAACTGTGCGCATTGTCATTGTAGGAATTAACGAGCATGAAGAGAAACACTTTCTTGCAATTGAGGATGGCATTCATGAATCAGCACAGAGCTAGCGTAAAGTGCTCCTGAAGCTTAAAGGCAAAGGTATGAGCTTATTAAAACCTCTTCGGGAGACTAATGACTGTAGCATCACCCATTGCATCTTCACGCCGATTTCTACTCTGTAACACTGCTCTGGCGCCATGAATTAACAGACAACGTAAATCCTGCAACTCTACACGCTCTTTGTAGTTGAAATTTCCCTTTTTTGACAACAATATCCAAAATAAAGATATTGCCATCCGTTTGCAAGGAGCAGCAACAACTAAAAAATTAATTTTACTTTTTCCCAGTTCCCATTGTGTACGATCAATAGTCAAATGAAATTTTTCATTTTTTTTTATAGAACCATGACAACATTAATACTGATAAATGCAACATATTTATAGATAGTTTGCTTATCAAGCGTTGCAGTTTATGATAAGCACTGTCTGTTTTTATATTGTTTGCCATTGCTCGTGCCAATAGCTTGATATTGACCGTTCGCATTTGTAATAACGAAGATAACATGAGAACAAGAGAGTTTATCTATTGAAAAATGTTGTTTCAAAATCATCAGCATGGCGCAATAGCTATTAAATAAGCCATTACTTAAGACGCCGAATATATGATCGTGAACCAAATATAGTTAATCAATTATTTGCAATCAGAGGGGTGTCCATATATGTATAAGAGTATGTAATCCCTACCGAAATAATGCAGTTTTTTAGCGTTACCTATTTGTTGAGGAAGGATTTTTATTAAACCAAAAACTCTGAATCAGGTTTAATTAAACAACACTTCGTACAGTTTTTTAATCTATTGACTTTAAAAGCTGTTCCACAAAAGCAATAAAATAAATACTTTAAAATCAAAAATTTATGCTTGAAAAAGATGTAATTTATGCAAATCTGACCGAGGTATTAATTTATGCATATAAAAAAAATAAATATTCTGAAGTCTGTTATTTATCAATACTTCAGACAGTTTTTAAAAACCTACCATGGGTTAAACTGTAATCTATTGATTTTTAAAGATATTTTTTACAGCAAGATGAAAAATAAATTCTTTTAAAATCAACAACTTACAAAAACTGTCCGAAGTGTTGATTTATAAAAAGAATCCATGGTGTTAACATCAAGAGAGATTTAATAAAAAAATTACAGGTAAACTCAATCCTTGTACCTTACAAAATTAATAGTTATTTTTAAACCATTAAATTAACATTCCTGCTATTATTATTTGGGCAGCATAAGTAGTCTGCCAGCCCCGGTGATAATATGTATAAATTTTGCTTTAAGACTATTGATGATGGTTCTAAGCTATTTTAGAATCAGGAAGTTACAAAATATCTGCTATCAAAGAAAACATCATCATGATATACTACTGCGTTAATTTTAATTAATACAAATACGCTTTCAGCTTAATTATTTTAAAATGCGCTATTACCCTGGTTAAATAGCCCATAAATTAAAGCATAAAAGCTAAAACAGAGAATTTTTTATGAATAAAGGTCTGAAAGATAAACAACCGAGTTTATTTAGTGCTATTGCAATAGGGGTAGGTTGTATCATTGGTAGCGGGTGGCTGTTTGCTGCTTATTATGCTTCTCGTTGTGCAGGACCCGCCTCACTAATATCCTGGGTCATTGGTGCGGTGCTGGCCTTAATACTTGCTTTGTTACTAGCAGAAATCACTACAATGTACAAAGACCGTGGGTTATTTTCACGGTTACTAACCATTACTCATAACAATAAAGATTTTGGTTTTATTATTGCTTTATCTAACTGGATAGGGTTATTAATCGTTATTCCCTCGGAGGCAACAGCAACTATTCAATATCTGAGTTCTGCGGTACCTAAATTTTCTCCTTTTTTGATGCATAATGAGCACTTAACATTACTAGGAGTATTTTTCGTTATCTGCCTGATTATCATCTATGGGCTTATTAATTACTGGGGATTCAAAGGGTTAACAGCAATTAATAATATCATTACATCATTTAAATTTATAGTACCTCTTTTTACCGGTATTCTGTTGATTATTGTTGCATTTAACGGAAATAATTTTACTGCTTACAAAGGCTCTTTTATGCCCTACGGTTTAGGTAGTATATTTTCAGCTGTCGTTCAGTCTGGTATCTTTTATGCTTATTATGGTTTCAGTACTATTGCCATCTTTGGTGCTGAATTAAAAAATCCTAAACGAAATATACCTTTAGCGCTTGTAGGTTCGGTACTTGTCTGCCTTGTTATTTACCTTGTTCTTCAGATTGCTTTTATTGGAGCAATACCTGCTGATATGATAAGCAATGGCTGGCATACAGTAGATTTTACCTCACCACTTGCTCAATTGTTAATTCTGGTCAATTTGAATGTTTGGAGCATCTTCTTATATGTAGATGCCGTTATCAGTCCTTCAGGAACAGGTATAGTTTATTCAGGTAGCGCAACACGGATGCTAACAGGAATGGCAAGCGATGCTCAGATGCCACTGTATTTTGACAGAGTGCACCCTATTTTCAACTTGTCGCGTCGCTCACTGGTTGCCAGTATGATAATAAGCATTATTGTGGTGTTATTTTTCAGAGAATGGCGATCTATTATTATTATGGTAACTGCTGTCCAGCTTATAGGGTGTATTGCAGTACCCGTTGCATTTACTAAATTACGTATTTCTCAACCGAATAAAAAACGCTTATTCCGTTTTAAGGGTGGATCTTTAGCTAGTCCCTGCCTCTATGTATTATTGACGTATTTGATGGTTCAGGCTGGATCAGAAGCATTAATCAGTACTTTTATTATTAGCAGTCTGTTTTTTCTGCTCTATGCGTTTAGCTATTATCACCACAATATGAAGGCAATTGGTTGTGCATTTTTATCTGCATGGACGATGTTCGCTTATCTGATTATTGTGATTATCCTTGCCTTGATCAGTGAGCACAAGCTACTTTCTGATGTCGTATTTTACACAACTCTCGTAGTAACAGCGTGCATTATGTTTGTTTTAATGATTCTGCAAAAAGATTATAACTGTTCAGATGATGTGACTCCACAGTGATATGCAGTAATAGCTTTTAACTATTATGATTGTTAATGCATGATACCAGGAGAGATTTAAACTATTTGATGTTGCTTCCGCCAATAAATTAAAGCGATTTTTGGTGGGGGTAAAGAATCTTTCTTTGCTTAAAACAGTCAGTAACTTTTTATTTTTTCTAAAAAAACACCTGTGTTTATTTGCAAAAACAAAATAAATTTTAGCGTCTGCTAAGCTCAAATAAAAACTATAACCATGCTAAACAGAAAATGAAGCGCCACAACCACAGGTGGTAGTGGCGTTTGGGTTATTAACTATAAAGCGGGATCCGGCAAGTCCTTGTTCATAATCCACTTCTGACCCTGTAAGATATTGCAGGCTCATTGGGTCTACCACTAATTTAACCCCGTCACTTTCAATCACAGTATCATCACTGTTGCATTGATCATCAAATGAAAAACCGTATTGAAAGCCTGAGCAGCCTCCTCCGGTAATAAAAACACGTAGCATGAGCAGGTCATTGCTTTCTTGCTTCATTAAATCTTTAATTTTTGTTATAGCATTTTTGGTTAAAACCAGTAGCGCAGGAACAAATTCTTCTGCACCAAAAGTAGAATGACCTGACATAATTTTCCTCGGTGTTTAAAAAATAATTTAAATAATACTATATTATGTATCATCCGGTTTTCATTTTGTTTTTTTTATCTTAAACAGCCTCTGCGATCATCATCTGTTTTTATGATGACAGATAAGTTTTTAGCGATGATTTTACTGTATTCCAGGCAGTAAGGCTAAGTTGCTGAAAAACATCTCTTATCGTATTTGGTCTGGTGCTAAAGTCTATTAGATTTTTTTCACCTATAATTTCTTCTGCTACATAATTTACATCACCAAGACCATCGATCAAGCCTATTTTTAAAGCGCTTTCACCTGTCCATGTTAATCCGGAAAACAGACCTGGATGATGGATTTTAAGTCGCTTTCCCCGACCTTTTTTTACACAATCAATGAATTGCTGATGTATTTCAGAGAGATTTTCTTCTGCATTTTTAATGGATTCAGCTGTATCCGGCACCAGAGGGTCCATAAACAGTTTGTTTTTCCCTGCTTTATAAATACGTCTGGATATACCCAGCTTCTGTGCAAGAGCGGTAGCATCATAACCTAAAATATAAGCACCTATTGAGCCTATAACACTGGCACGATTCGCATAAATTTTATCTGATGCTGCTGCAACGTAATAAGCCCCTGAGGCGCCTAAGTCACCAATTACAGAGTATATATGTTTTTTCGGATATTTTTTTCTCAGCCGCATAATTTCATCATAAATTTGTCCGGCTTGTACGGGACTCCCGCCCGGACTATCAATTGCAAGAATAATCGCTTTTGCTTTTTCATCTTCGCTGGCTTTGCGTAAATTTTCAATTGCATTTTCGGCATTAGCGTTTTCATTTTTGTCGATAATTCCGTCTATATGAATAACAGCTGTATATGATGATTTATCTGTGCCTGTAAAAAGGAGGCTAATGTCACCAAACCAGTCAAACAGCATGCCGGTAAATACAAATAACCATATAAAAAATAACAAACGAAATAAAACGCTCCATCTTCTGCTGCTTTTTTGCTGACTTATAAAGTTGTGCAATAATTTTTCTGAGACGGTCAAATTGACTGGATCTGATTTTTGATCCTGATGCATAAGTGAATTAACCTCATATTTTAAAATAATCAAAACTATTAATGCGCATTGCGCGTAATATTCATTGATTTTGAACTTTAGAGTTTACTACAGATAACACTGCTGTTTAAAGGTTTTTATTATTTTGTCTTCAGCATTTTTAGATATAACAAACAGCGTCAGGCACGTGTCTGTACAGATGCTTTCATAATGGCAATTGCAGATGCAAAATCTTCAGGCAGAGGGGCAGAAAACTGCATAAATTCTCCTGATGGCATAGTAATACCAAGCTGTGATGCATGTAACATTAACCGTTTAATGCCATATTTTTTTTTAATAATGCTGTTAAATTCAGTGCTACCATATTTTTCATCCCCTGCAATAGGGTGACCACAGCTTTTGGCATGAACACGAATTTGGTGTGTTCTTCCGGTATCTAATTTTGCGCTTAACAAAGTGCAGTCTGCAAAACATTCATTGCTTTTAAACCATGTTCTTGCCGCTTTTCCCTGATCAGATACTGTTACAATACGCTCACCGGAAGATAAGACATTTTTTTTTAGTGGCAAATTTACTGTTTGTTTGTTTTTGGTTATCCAGCAGCCGGCAGCAAGTAACTGATAAGCTTTACAAACCCGTCTTTCTCTTATCTCGTTATGGATATGTCGCAACACGCTTCTCTTTGTAGCGATTAACAGGCAGCCTGAAGTTTCTTTATCTATACGGTGAACCAGCTCCATAAAGTGCTTTTCAGGTCTTAGTTTACGCAGTGCTTCTATAAGACCTATGTTAATACCGCTGCCGCCATGCACAGCAATTCCAGCGGGTTTGTTAACAAGGATAATATCATTGTCTTCAAAGAGAACAGACGATTCAATAAGTGCTGAAAAACGCTTTCCGGGAACCTGAGAGCAGTTTTTTTGCTCTAATGATTTGATAGGTGGAATCCGGACGATATCTCCCGGGTTTAATCTCACTCTGGCTGTTGCCCGTTTTTTATTTACGCGAACTTGTCCTGTGCGTATAATTTTATAAATAAGAGATTTTGGAGCACCTTTAAGCTTTACTAACAAAAAATTATCTAACCTTTGCTGAGCGTTGTGCTCATTGATAACAACAGTACTTACTGTGTCATATTGTATCTGCTTGCCGCCATTGTTTGATAATGCTGTTTTCATCGGATCATATTACTGCAGGAAAAATAATTTTTCCAGCATTTATTTGCCACAATAACAAAGAAATGATATATTTTATCCTGGCTAAGCAAAAATTTATCATAAAAATATAATTTGAAGATAATTTCCGGAAGCCGGATTGTCTTTTAGTTATTGATATAAGTACGGTAAACAAATATGATAAGTGGCTGTAGAGACTGCATTAATCGCTTTTTATACAAATGCGAAGCTGCTGCGCATAGAACAACAAAAAAAGCTTAAAATTCAAAGCAAAACATATCATGAGAATATGGTTTTCAAATATAAAAGGCAGCTGGAAAGTGAAAGGAATTAGTGCAAAAATTAATCAGTGCATATAAAGAGTTAAGTAACTCAGCATGATATATTTATCATAGCAAAGGCTTAATATCTAGCACTCACTATATAAATTTAGGCTAAACGTTTTTCGTAAAGCGAGATGTTTTGAAGAATTTTCTGTACAGGCACCAGATAGACAAACTTACAATACAGAACATGAAAAGTACACAGCAGTACAAAAACTACAGGTAGAGTAAGACCTGGTATAGAAAGATAAAGGTTAGTTAATTAATGAAACTAATCAGAAATGTCACAGAGGGTAAAACATAATACGCCAGGAGATTAAACATCCCTGAGCAGCTTAAAATGCTGAATATATTACCTTTAAGAAAAGGCATTAGACAAAACATGCGCCGAAAAACAGATGCCTCATTTGAATAAAAGATCGGAATTGCATGAAAAGAATGTTAGTAAATGCAACTCAGCAGGAAGAGCTTAGAGTTGCACTTGTAAACGGACAAAAATTGTATGATCTGGATATAGAATCCAGTGTAAAAAAACAGAAAAAGGCCAATATTTATAAAGGGCGCATAACCAGAATTGAGCCTAGCCTGGAAGCTGCTTTCATTGATTATGATGGAGACAAACATGGTTTTCTCCCTTTGAAAGAGGTGGCTAAAGAGTATTTTATCGATAATCCGACCAGACGCGTACACATTAATAATGTACTCAAAGAAGGTCAGGAATTAATCGTCCAGGTTGACAGAGAAGAGCGAGGCAATAAAGGTGCAGCGCTGACAACTTTTATTAGTCTTGCGGGAAGATATCTGGTTTTGATGCCAAATAATCCACGTTCTGGAGGAATATCCCGTCGTATTGGAGGCGAAGAGCGTACTGAACTGAAGAGCATTCTCAGTCAGATGAAACTTCCCGAAGACATGGGGGTAATTGTTCGTACAGCAGGGCTTGGTAAAAATACATCTGAACTGGAGTGGGATCTTAACTACTTACTTCATGTATGGAATGCCATAAAAAAAGCTTCCAGCTCTCATTCAGCTCCTTTCCTTATTTACCAGGAGAGCGATTTAGTAACCCGGGCAATCCGTGATTACTTACGGCAAGATATTAGTGAAGTACTTATTGATACACCAGAAGTGTACAAAAGTGCTGTTGAGCTGATTAAGCAGGTAATGCCCCATTATCAGGATCGTATTCGCTTTTATCAGGACCATGAGCCTTTATTTAACCGTTTCCAAATTGAAAGCCAGATAGAAGCTGCTTTTGAGAGAAAGGTAAAGCTTCCCTCAGGAGGATCTATTGTTATTGATCCAACTGAAGCGCTGGTTTCTATTGATATTAACTCTTCAAAGGCAACCAGAGGTACAGATATTGAAGAGACTGCTTTAAATACGAATATTGAAGCAGCTGAAGAAGTGGCACGGCAACTTCGTCTCAGAGATATTGGCGGCTTAATTGTTATCGATTTTATTGATATGGCTAATCCCCGCAACCAGAGAAAAGTAGAGAACCGTATGCGTGAAGCTCTGCAAATGGACAGAGCGCGAATACAGGTAGGAAGAATTTCTCGCTTCGGTCTTTTAGAAATGTCACGGCAGCGTTTGCGTCCATCTCTGGAAGAAACAAGCGGAATTGTTTGTCCGCGCTGTCATGGACAGGGAACCATTCGAGATATAAAATCTCTGGCACTTTCCATTCTCCGTTTCATTGAAGAAAAGGCACTAAAAGAAAAAACATCTGAAATTCGTGCGCAAGTGCCTGTTTCTGTGAGTACCTTTTTACTTAACGAAAAAAGACAAGAGATCACCAATACAGAAACTAAGCATAATGTACGCATACTGATTATCCCCAATCCTAATATTGAAACACCTAACTTTGAAGTTGAACGAATTAAGGCTGACAATACAGCGGTTGTACAGCAACAACACAGCTTTGAGATAGAGCAAAAAAAATTAACAGATCAAAGTACTTTTGATGGAAATAACCTCAGCACTCACTCAAAAGCAGCTGTTTGTCGTGTCAGTCCGTCCCAACCTGCACCGCAGACAAGCAGTGGATCTAAAAAATATTTAAAAAATATGCTTAAAGTTATTATTAATTTTTTAAGCATGAAAGTATTTAGTGCCAATGAACAAGAAGAAATAAAAGAGCTACCTGTACCAAAAAATCTGAAAAAATCACAGAGTAATACGGGTGAAACCGGTAAAAAGCAACTGACTGTACAAAAATCAATAGAAAAAGATGATTCAGCATTTTATCAGGGCAAGAGGAGACCTGCACGCACTCGCAATCAGGGCAGTAATAACCTACATCACAGACAGAGTGGATTTGCATCCAGAAAAGATGAAAATCTGAAACAAAATGCAGAAAGATCATCTCCGGCTGGCAAAAGTTCTCATAATGAAGGTTTAGTTTCAGAAAACTACAGTGATTATCGCCGCAGACCTAAAAATCTTAACGGTCGCAGAAGAAGTAATCGTCCATCGCAACGAATGAATTCTTCCAACGAAAACAGAAGAGATATATCAGGAAAAAGTGATACAAATGTAAATGTTACTGACGAATTTATATCACTTTCTTCTGAAATAGAAAACTTCCTGAAAGAAAATCCTGATGCTAAAGCAAACCGTAACATTAATACAAAAAAAGAAGAAAGTGCTGTTTTTAAAAATGATGATTTAAATCAACAAATATCAGACAATGAGACAGCAGCAACAACACAGAGTATTGAAATTAACAAAACAGCACAAAATGAATTTTTCTCTGAACCAACAGCTGACCTTCCAAAAGAAAACGTTGTTGCAGATCTGCCTGCAAAGAGTGAAAAAGATGTTGATAATTGTGAAGAGCAGCGGGAAAAAAGCATACCAGAAAAATCAAATGATGCAACAGATGACAGACCTGTCCAAAGGGATATCTGCTCAAAGGAAGCAGCACCTTACTCTACGGCATCCCCCATGCAACATGGTGCTAATAATAAAATCTCTGCTGCAATATCTCAAATCATTGAACACAGAAGAGAGAAATTACAAGCCAGCCCTGTAACAAAACAGACCATTTCTGAAAAAATGGTAAACGATAATACAGATGTATCTTCTGAAAAGAACCAAACAGCTACAGAAGAAGAAAAGGTATCAAAAGAAACAGATAGCTCTGTAACAGCTAACCCAGAAGAACAAACTCAAACAAATCATACAAAAATAATGCGCAGGCGTCCTGTAAGGAAGCGTGCACATAACGATCCCCGATTGCGCAAATCTTCAGATAATAATTCAGATATTGAGAGAAGAAACGGGTCAGAGTTAAAAAATGTTGGATCTTCTCTTATCTGTGAAGAAAAAAAATCTGAAAAAATGGCTGTTGCTGAAAATCAGGCTTCAGAGATGGGCAGACAAGATAGAATATAGAGATCTTTGTAGTGATAATACTACGAGGCAGATTGTTTTAGCTTTAAAAGCTAACATTTGACTTTTGAGAATGTCTTTAAGCAAAAGCGACAGACTTGACATCCTCCCCTTCCTAAAGGAAGGGGATTCCTCCTGCGAGACGCTCATGCCCGAGCGCAAGAATGTTTCTGGCAG
>JAPORK010000327.1 GCA_026710285.1 Endozoicomonadaceae bacterium
GATATCGATTAGGGTCTGTTGATGTTTTTTAGGTTCTGACTTTTACTCGGGCAGGTTCGTCTCCGGTCCGTTTCTGCCTGAACATACCATCTCCACCGGACGCACTCCCTGGGCTAAGCTTGTCCAGATCCGGCTGCTTTTGACCCCCAGGCTTCGACAAGCTCAGCCTATGGCTTTATGCCAAAAAGACAGGTATATTCAGTAGCAGGCAGCCTGTCAGGATAAAAATAAGAATCTAAAAAATGTGACTAAGAGATAACTCTGAAGGAAGGGGGCTCTTGCGCAAAATTGATGAGCTAATAATGTGAGCTTATTACAAAGAAGTGGTGAATAAAATAAATGTGATAAACTGTTTTTATCAGTTTTGTGCTTATTCTTAACTATTATCATACTGTTGAAAAAGTATGCTGCTAATTATTTTTTATAATGATACCGGGGTGATCAATGAAATATACTTTAATCTGTTCTGTGTTGTTTTTTTTGTTAGTTGGCTGCGGACAAAAAGGTGCTTTATATCTTCCATCGTCCGCTGATGTAAATAAGGAAGCTAAAACAACTCAGCACAGTGCAAATATAAAATAACAAAAGAGTAAATTGTTGTGTATAAAAACGGTACATTTCATATAGAAAATATTTCAGCTAAAACCATTGTTAATAGTACGGGTACGCCTGTCTTTGTTTATTCAAAGGCAGTATTATATAAGCACCTGAACGCTTATCTTAATGCATTGCGCAACCATCCGTGCTACTGTACAGATTATACTTCTCACTTACTGTGCTACGCAGTAAAAGCAAACAGCAACCTTTCTATACTGAAATATATTGCTTCACAGGGTGCAGGTTTTGATATTGTTTCGGCAGGAGAACTAGAACGGGTACTCATCGCCGGAGGAAGTCCGGATAAAATTGTCTTTTCTGGTGTAGGAAAAAATTACGATGAATTAAAAAAAGCACTGGATGCAGGGGTTTATTGCTTTAATGTTGAGTCAGAGGCAGAGCTTTTTATACTACAGGCTATCGCTAAGCAGGTTAATAAAATCGCGCCGGTTTCATTGCGCATTAACCCTGATGTTGATGCAAACACACATGCTTATATTTCAACCGGATTAAAAGAAAATAAGTTTGGCATTGATATTAATCAGGCAGAAGCACTTTATCATCAGGCTACTCAGTGCTCACATCTGTCAGTTAAAGGTATTGATTGTCACATAGGTTCACAGATTACACAGCTACAACCTTTTGTTGATGCAGCTGATAAAATCCTCAATCTGGCAGACCGCCTTATGTCTGCCGGCATTCATTTAACGCATATTAATATGGGCGGCGGGCTGGGCGTCAACTATGCAGATGAACAGGTCCCTTCAATTACTGACTATGTAAATGCACTGTGTAACCGTACTGGCAAGCGAAAATTACGCTTACTTTTGGAACCTGGTCGCTCAGTAATTGCAGAAGCAGGGGTATTAATTTCTCGAGTTATTCTTACAAAAAACAATGGCTATAAACATTTTGCAATTATTGACGCAGGAATGAATGACCTGATACGACCTGCGCTTTATGGAGCAAAGCATCGTATCGTTCCGCTGCTTGATGAGGGGCGTGATACCGCTAATCATTATGATATTGTGGGTCCTGTTTGTGAAACAGCAGATTGTTTTGCTAAACAACTGCATATTGATTTAAATAAAGATGATTATCTGGTCATATTGAATGCTGGTGCTTATAGTATGTCAATGGCATCGAACTATAATAGTCGTCCTCGTGCCACTGAAGTTATGGTTGATGCAGATCAGTGGAAAATTATTCGTCGCCAGGAAACAACAGAAGATATGCTAAGAACAGAAACACCTTATATATCAGGAGAATAGATGTTATTACGTTTCACAAAAATGCATGGTCTTGGCAATGATTTTATGGTTGTTGACTGCCTTACCCAAAACATCCATTTTTCACCAGAAAAAATAAGGCAATTATCTAACCGCAAACGAGGTATTGGCTTTGATCAGTTATTGCTGGTTGAAGCACCTGATAATCCTGATGCTGATTTCCGTTATCGTATTTACAATGCCGATGGATCAGTAGCTGAACAGTGTGGTAATGGTGCACGCTGTTTTGCACGTTTTGTCTATGAAAAAAAACTCTGCTTTAAAAAAACAATAAGAGTGCAGGTTATGAATAAGATTATCTCATTAACAATAAATGATCATGGTCATGTAAATGTCGATATGGGTGAACCCGTTTTTTCACCACAAGCTGTTCCATTCAGACAATCTGAACAAACAGACGGTATCTACTCTTTAACACTTAAAGAACGTACATTAGACATCAGTGTATTATCTATAGGTAATCCTCATGCAGTAATATGTTTCGATAACCTTTCATCTGATCAGCCGTTATGGCAAACTGACTTAGTAGAAATTATCAGTCCTGAAATACAACAACATCCTGATTTTCCTGAACAGTGTAATGTAGGTTTCTATGAAATTATTTCACCGGATAAAATAAATCTACGGGTTTATGAACGTGGAGTCGGTGAAACCATGGCTTGTGGGAGTGGTGCATGTGCAGCAATGGCTGCTGCTTTTATGAAAAAGCAGGTTGGTGAATCAGTGCAAGTGCATCTCAAAGGAGGAATGCTTACCATTGACTGGAAAGGTCCGGGACATTCGTTGTACATGACCGGTCCTGCCAGTCGTGTCTTTGAAGGACATATAAAAATTTAGCTGTTAGCATTAAAAAAAGTAGTTAATATATTCAGATGTGAAATGACAGATTTTTATAGCAGTATTGCAGGTAGTAGTTTGCACACGCTGTCAGATTATGCAGACTCTTATGCATAAGTATTTGGCTGGATGTAAAAAAATTTGAGAATTTTTCCCGGATTCCTGCGAAAACAGAAATCCATTGGTATTTACAATGTAGTTTCTATAAGGTTATACATACTGCAAATACTTGTATAAGAGTATGCGGATTATGGAAGTAACCAAATGAATGAGAAATATTGTGTCACTTTTTAACAAGGTGTTTGCGTGAATACAGAACTGTTGGGTACTCTCTATATTATAGGTATTACCGCAGAATCAATGACAGGTGCTCTGGCAGCCGGCAGAAGAAGTATGGATCTGTTTGGTGTAGTTATCATTGGCTGCTGCACCGCACTCGGTGGTGGTTCCATGCGTAATATTTTACTGGGACATTATCCGCTCACCTGGGTCGCCCACCCAAATTATATTCTTATTACAACGGCTGCCGCATTACTAACCGTTTATATTTTTGCCCGTTATATGCAACGTTTAAGAATGCTTTTTCTTATGCTTGATGCATTGGGTCTGATTGTTTTTACGATCATAGGTACTCAGGAAGCGCTGAATGATAAACACCCTTTGCTTATTGCAAGCATAGCCGGAATAATAACAGGTGTTTTTGGTGGTATATTGAGGGATATCCTGTGCAATCAAATTCCACTTATCTTTCGCAAAGAACTGTATGCCAGTGTCTCACTAATGGCTGGGTGGTTATATATTCTTTTAAAAGATCATACTTCTTTGAACATTATACTTTCGACTATTATTACTCTTTTAGCTGGTTTTTCTTTACGTATGTTGTCAGTTTGGTTTCACTGGGAAATGCCCAAATTTGAATATTCTGAATAAACGTGTAGGTAAGACAGATTTAAGCCCGCCTGCACTCATGCGAGAACATATTTAACTATAAAAATTAAGATAACTAACAAAAACAGATTAAAAATTTTTACAACTATTTTATTAAGGTGTTTTTTTGCAAAATAAGCAGATTTTAAAACATATAAAAACACAACGGGATCTTTTTCTCAAACAGTTTATCAGTCAAATAGATACCGGAGATATCTGTCATTTAAGTGGTAAAGGTACATTTGCTAAACTTACCCGTTTGTTTAGTATAAGCAATTATGCTGCCCATATCTGTCTGCGCTGGCCGTTTATGTTGATAGATCATCTGAAACAAGGCTTACTTGATATACCTGTTGCTGAAAACCAACTGCATAATGATCTTGCAACAACACTTGAGTCAGTGAATGACAAAACCACTTTAATGTATAAGTTACGCTTGTTTCGGCATAGCAATATGTTACGCATCTTGTGGAGAGATGCAAATAATATTGCAGACATTGAAGAGACAATGAAAGCATTATCTTTATTAGCTGAATGTTGTATTGATAAAACACTGGACTGGCTATACCAACACCTGACAAAAAAATTTGGATTCCCTGTTAGTAAGAATAATATACAACAAAAAATGGTTGTGTTAGGTATGGGAAAATTGGGTGGACATGAGCTCAATTTTTCTTCAGATGTAGATTTAATTTTTTGTTATCCTCAGACAGGAAAAACACAAGGTGGTCCTGCAGAAACAGATAATCACCATTTTTTTAACCAGGCAGGACAATCACTCATTAAAATTCTCAACGATGTTACAAAAGATGGATTTGTTTATCGGGTGGATACACGCTTACGACCTTATGGAAACAGTGGAATACTTGTCTGGTCGTTTGATGCAATGGAACAATATTATCAGTCACAGGGTCGTGACTGGGAACGTTATGCGCTGGTTAAAGCACGTCCGGTTGCCGGTGATATTTCTCAGGGAATACAATTGCTGGATCGCTTAAAACCTTTTATATATCGCCGTTATCTT
The DNA here is from genome assembly GCA_026710285.1 of Endozoicomonadaceae bacterium. Taxonomy (GTDB): domain Bacteria; phylum Pseudomonadota; class Gammaproteobacteria; order Pseudomonadales; family Endozoicomonadaceae; genus JAPORK01. The sequence goes on from JAPORK010000327.1 coordinate 4,675, forward strand.
GATTTCAGCACCATCGAGTCACTGCGTAATATCAAAACATTAATGCGCCAGAAAGAGCTAAAAAAAGGAATGCATAATGATATAAAAAGGGGATCGGGAGGCATTCGTGAAATTGAATTTATTGCACAGAGTTTTCAGCTTATTTACGGAGGAAAAAATAAGCAGCTACAAAAATCATCGCTATTAGTCACTTTACACAAGTTAGCTCAGTATAAATTTCTTCCTCAAAACGATACTGATAAATTACGGAAAATCTACCTGTTTTTCAGAAGGATTGAGCATCTGATTCAGGCAAAAGACGATCAACAGACACACCTTCTTCCTACAGATGAATGGAGACAGATTATTTTAGCCAGCGGGATGAATTATCCTGATAAAGAGCAACTAATCGATACGATAAACGAATACCGGTTTTTTGTAAAAAAGCTATTCGGTTCTTTAATACAAACCGCAGATCAGGATGCTAACAGTGAGGAATGGATTCTGCTATGGGAAAATAAAATGTCCGGCAGTGAAGCCATAGCACTGTTAACCGACAAAGGTTTTAAACAGGCAGAAGTAGCCTTTGAAAAAATTTCATTACTACGCAACAGTAAAATATTAAAAAACGTTAGCCGCAAATCATTAGAAAGAATCAACCGTTTTATGATTAAACTGCTACACGAATGCCATCAGCAATCGTCTCCTGATCAGGCATTGCAACAATCCCTTCCGGTGGTAGAAAAAATATTACGTCGAACTGCCTATCTGGTTTTATTAATTGAAAGACCCCCGGCTTTACAACATTTAGTTAAATTGTGTAGTGAAAGCTTATGGATTACGCAGAAAATAGCCCGGAATCCTGTATTAATTGATGAATTTCTTAATCCGGGAGACCTGTATAACCCGCTTCCGGTTGACAGTTTACAGGAGGAGCTGTCAAAACAACTTGCACATCTTGGTACTGCAAAGATTGAAGAGAAGCTGGCAAGTCTTTGTTACTTTAAGATTGCACACTTACTTAAATGTACTGTTGCCCAGACAAATGGCTACATGACATTAACGCAAACCAACCACTATATGACATCTATCGCTGAAGTAATTATCAGAGAAGTTATTAATATTTCCTGGGATTTACTGGTTAGCCGACATGGATGGCCCGGAAAATGTAAACCACAAGATGATCAGCCATTTATTGTCTTAGGTTATGGAAAACTGGGAAGCATGGAAATCGGTCCTGCTTCTGATCTTGATCTTGTGTTTATCCATAATACCGATATTCAGGACAATTCATCAGGTGCTGTCAGCATAGATAATCAAACTTTTTTTTACCGCTTTGCTCAAAAAATGATCGGTTGTTTATTTATGCAAACACCATTAGGTAAGCTCTATGAAATTGATGTTCGTTTAAGACCTTCAGGTAATGCAGGCTTGCTGGTTTCATCCTTTAAAGCTTTTACCAGTTATCAAAAAAAAGAAGCATGGCTGTGGGAGTGTCAGGCACTCATCAAAGCCCGGGTTATTGCAGGTAAGAATGAACAACTGAAAACAGCCTTTGAGAAATTACGCTGCGATGTTTTGCAGCAAAAAAGAGATACTGTACCGCTACAGGAAGCTTTTAAGAAAATGCGTAATAAAATGAAGGTCCTGGATAAATCTACAAAACAAATTTTTGATATGAAATATGCCAATGGGGGCATTATAAATATAGAATTTATCGTACAATATCTGACACTCATGCATGCAAATAAACACCCTTCGCTGGTTGAACAACCAACAGACAATATCAGTATGTTAAAAAAATTCACACAAAAAAAATTATTAGATAAGAAGTACTCGGATTTTTTACAATCAGGTTATTTGGTATTTATGCAAGTCTGTCATAACCGGGCTCGCCAATATCAGGACAATGTTGCCGGTCAAAATTTGTTTATCAAAGAACGTAATTATGTAATCAGTACATGGAACTATTTACTTAATGATGATTTACCATTATTGACACCCTCACTTCCGTAAAGGAACTGTTTTTTATACATAAAAATTACATAACTTCAATACCACTCTGTCTGCTCATCCAGTGGTGTGCGGTTAAAAGGCTAATCTGCCCGACAAGAGACCAACTGGTCAGAGTAAAAGTCAGTGTCTAAAAAGTATGATTAAGAGGAAGCTGAGAGATAATTTTTTACAGCAAGCCTGATAAATTAGTTTATTATTTATGCTGTTAATAATAACATAGTAATTATCATGACATCAATAACGTTTAATAAAAAAATTATATTCTATAATGATAGGATTTTAGATGAAACAAATTATATTAAAATATAACATGTTTTTATTTATAACTGCGTTTATATGGGGAATTGGATTTATATTTCAGCAGCAGGGAGCAGCTACACTTGGACCATTTCTTTTTTGTACTATTCGTTATTTTTTAGGGGGAGTTGCAGTTGGCATTGTTTTAATAGCAATTGCTTTGCTGACAAAAACTCCACTCAGCAAATTTTTTCCCCGGGAAACTATTGTTAATGGCACTTTTATCGGCTTTTTTTTATTTATCGCCAGCATTCTGCAACAGGCAGGATTAAAATACACAACAGCAGGTAATGCGGGATTCATTACCGAAGTTGGTATTGCTTTTGTACCGGTCATGGCAATATTCCTGGGTGAGCGCCCCCGTATTAATGTTTTAGCAGGTGCAGCCCTGGTGATTATCGGACTTTATATGCTGACAAAACCAGCGGATTCAGCTGAGTACAACAGAGGCGATTTATTAGAATTATGCAGTGCTTTTTTCTGGGCAGTACAACTTATGCTTTTAGACCGTAAAGCACCTGCTGCAAATCCTTTTGCTTTATCCTTGATACAATTTATTTCCTGCACTGTTTTTTGTATGATTACGACTCTTCTGTTTGAAACAATCAATTTAGACAACATAAAAGCTACCACTCATCCACTGCTTTATACAGGTATTATGTCCTGCGGTGTTGCATTTACACTTCAGGTTATTGCCCAACGCAAAACACCGGCTATTTATACAGCAATGATTTTAAGCCTTGAAGCTATATTTGCAGCATTAGCAGGCTGGTTATACTTGCATGAAGACATGAGTACAATCGGGATAGCAGGTTGTACGATAATGCTTATTGGTATCTTGCTTGCTCAGGCACATATATTCGGGGTTATACGCAAGCAAACGGATGCTCATGTATAAATAAATACTACTTTTCCATTTGTTTAAGCTTTTTTTAAAAAGAGTAATAATTTACTTTATGCAGCAGAGATTTATCTCACATGATAATATTCATGAACAAGTAAACGACCATTGTCATTATAAAAACAGTTCATTACTATATTGTAATCAGATGAGTTAAAGTCTAAAAGACCATTAGTCATATATGAAGTAAATTTATTTGCTGTTGCAACTATAAGGCTTATGTTTTTTGTACCTACAAAAATTGTTGCACCATTTTCTGTTGAAGAAAACAGATCACTGGCATTGAAATTACTATTTCCTGCATTGATACCAAATATCTCCATAGAATTCATTAAATCTCTGAAAGCGGCTCTGTATTCAAGAGTGGAAATAGCAAACTCTTTTTGCACATTTATAAACACTTGTAATTTTGTTAAACTTAACGGTCTGCCACTATGATAAGACGCAGCAAGTGCCGTTCCTATATTACTCTCTTCAACAGGTGCAATTGAATCAAAAAAAGATTGTGTCGCTACTATAGTCACTTCATTTGGAATATTGAGATACAAACCATCACCTCTTCTGGATATCAAATGTTGAAAACGAAGATATATTCGTCTTTCAAATACATCTAATTGCGCATCTGTCTGGGTCATTTCCTGCATTTCAATATTATTTTCGGGTGCAAGATCATGCGCAATATTTTCTATACTGCTGCTGTCAAAAGAGTGTACCGAAGCAGATACTTCATCTGCAACTTGTTCTGCGGAGCATAAGCAAGAAGATAAGCAACTATAGATTTTTGGTACGATAAATGCTGCAGAGGTAATAGTGGCAGCTAACTGAATAACACCTATAACAGCTGCTGCAATATTCAATCCTGTATTAGAAGGTTCAGCGGAAGAAGCAACAGGTATTAAGCCAAGGAGCCCTAAACCTGTGCCAGCCAATACGGCACACCAAGGATGCCCATAGCTTGCTATGGTAACAAGCAGCGACAATGTACTTAATCCGAACACAATCAATGCACCGGCTATTATTGTTCCTTTTACAGGGATAGCACCCAATCCAAGTGTACCTATATCTCTAAGCAACTTAAATATTTTTTTGACTGATTCAGATACATTACCTGAAGGATCTGTTTTCATAATAGGATTATTACTGGCAAAAGCATATCCATCACCAACAGGATCTTCACTAACAAAATAGCGCTGTTGTGGATTATAGGTGCGCTCACCCATACCCAAAAATTGCCATCCGGTAACAGGATCAGTACGTTCACCATCAAAACCAAATAAATTTCTGCATGGTAGTGTAAGAAGGTTTGCCTGACTGTGCCAAACCATACCATAAGGACTATAAATATTATGTTGAGTTAACTGATATGGATGATTGCTGTCCGTCGTTTTTGTTAATATTCCAACAATATCGTTCTTATAATTGAGTTCTGCATAATCGTGGATAATACCATCAATCGTTCTGGCTACTCCATGATAACCAATAATGTGGCTTTCATTGACCGAACTAATTATCTTTTCATTGATCAGCTTATTTCCATTATAAAAAAGATAACGCTGTCCGGAAACACTCTTTTCTAATCTTTTCAGACCACTGTCATCATAGCTATAATGGCTCTGTTCTCCATTTATTTTGATAACACGGGTAATTTGATTAAAAATATTGTAGGTTATGCGGTTACCTTCTCCATCAATGGTCATATTACCTTTGTGATCATAAGCTATATGCCTTATAGTGGGTACTTGCTGATTCCATTGTGTGTCTGTTTGCTGTAAACGCAAAGGTGTTTTCAGATTATTATAATGGTAGGTGACTACTTTATTTAAAGTCTTCTGTATAACAGTATTTTGTAATATTTCTTTTACCTGTAATAATCGGTTCAAAGGTGTAAACCTATAACTCTGACTTGTAATAACCGGTGCCTGACTCAATCCTGACCCAATAAAAGAAGTATCTCTTGGACACAATGGAAGATTTACAGAACCATTACACTGCATACTGATTAAATTATCAAGCTGATCATACTGATAATTTAAGACTGCTTCTTGATGATTTTCTGTCTGCTGATGTAACATAATAATATTATCATTTGCATTATAACCGAACTGCCAACGTGATAATACCTGATCAGCAATGGTATCAGTTACCTGAAGCTGATGACTCCAGTTATCATAGCGAATCATCCGCCGCATACCACTGCCATAATGAATTGTATTAATACGTGAAAAAGCATCATAAGTGGTTGTACATAGTACCTGAATATTTCCATTTTCAGGTTGATAAGACAAAATAGCAAGACGCCCAAGTTCATCATATCTCATATATGTCATACCACCCTGAATGTCACTGCTGCTGGCAATATGTCGGTCACTGTTATAATTCCATGACAGTTTATAATCAGGATAACCGTTTTCTCCACTGTGAACTTCCTGTTCTGCTAAACCATCAATAGTATACTTCCATGTGGTTATTCCGGTCATGTCATGTTTTTTTATTGGTTTGGTTGTAATATGATCATAGTCAGTTTGTAACGCTATTTTTCCATCAATATATTTTGCAACAGGCAATCCAATTTGATTATATCGCCATGAAAACAGATGTCCGTCCGATGTAACTTCTGTAGCAGGTTTGCCTGTTTCTGTATAAGTAAATGTTATTTTTTTTCCATCTTCACCTGCTTTATACATCAACTGACCTGCATTATTATAACTTGCTGATGATAAAAGATAACGTCCCCCACTCACCGGCAATGCCCAACGTTCAGTCACCTGACCGGTAGAATTATAAACCAGATGTGTATGGTTTCCAACAGGATCTGTAATATCATCGGGATGTGCCAATGCATCATAGTGTGTACGTACAATGCGTCCCATACTGTCTTTTAGCATAACAGGATGTCCCCAGCCATCATATGTGGTAACTTCTGTTTTAGCTGTATTTACTGCCATCTCTTTAAAACCACATAACAATTCTATTGGAGGGAGTGGTGCTGAAGAAGCAGGAATAATACGTTTTTTTATCGGTTTATCAAGTAAATTATTCTGTACAATACGGACAGGAGAGCGCTCACCCTGGCTACTCTGCTGATAGCTAACCATACAATGATCAGGTATATCATACAACAGGAAAATAATACGCTTATCAGGAAGATAAACATGGCTGACACGTCCCATATCGTCATAATCTTTTGTTGTTTTTAGTATGTGTACTTTATCAGCAATATCTCTTATATAAGATTTTTGTTCAATTACACGACCGTATCTATCATAACGAAAAGATCTTTTCAGCTGCCAGTGACCAGGAATAGCTTTTCCTGAAGCTGATATCATCTCATTAAAATTCATCAGCTCACGTCCTGCATTATCAAAAACAATTTTTTTCTGTAATCCGTTAACAGCAGTCACAATTACCTGGTTATGCCCGGGGACAAGCATATACTGATAGCGTAATGTTACAGCAAAGGGAGTTCCTGCTTCTAAATCAGTCTGAACAATACGTCCAAATTCATCATAATGATATAGCCTTTTATTTTGTTCTCCTTTACCGGTACGTTCAACTATCTGATTAGTAAACATGCTGGTAACTACAGAAGGAAGTTTTTGCCACTTTCCCGGGCTTAATTCGATACTGATATAAGTGGTTCGGTTATGATTCTTTGCATCTTGAGTATATCTATAGTTATGAATAACGGCATGTGATGAAGTAGTGGTTGTATTAACTTTAACAATTTGTTTCAGCAACCCGTAAGCCAGTGTATTACTCCGGTCTTTATAATATTGGCGCTTCAGTATTATACGTTGATAACCTGCCTTATAAATCTGATGGTCTAGTGTGAGTATATATTTACTACCATGCAAATTATGTTGTTTACGATAAAAATTATAGGTGGAACTAAAAGGCAATGACGATATATTTACAGAAGATGAAGCGGGAGCAGGATAAAGTGTAACTGATTCTGGTAATATGCTAAAAGGCCAGCTAGCAGATACAGCAGGACAGGCAGAATCACCTTTGACAGGACAATACTTCATAAGTGTCATACGACCATAAGCATCAGTACTGCGTATAATTCTTCCTGAATGATCATATGTTTTAGTAGTAACAGAAACAGCTGGTGGTCCGGAAGAAGCTCCCCAACTCCGATTAATTATTTTTAGTGG
>JAPORK010000125.1:0-6647 GCA_026710285.1 Endozoicomonadaceae bacterium
GTGATAATAGTAAATTCAGGATACTTTTAAACCGATCAGGCAATACATTGCTAAACCAGACAGACAAACCATTAATAAACCATTTTTTTGATAATAAAATAAATGCACACAACATAAATACTACTTCAATATCATTGAATACGTCAGATACTTTTTAAAATTTGTAATATTAAAAAAATAATTATTCTTAGCGTACTGTTTTTTACAGTTATCAATAATATACTTTAAAATCAACGCTTTACATAAAAATTATAAGTTATTGTGTTGTTAATATAGTCGTATCTGCTGAAAATACAAGACAAATACAAAAATCAATCAGATTGTTGCATTTTAATTCTGTTCTCTGCTCTGCCTTTTGCAGAATAGATATTGTCTTGTACAAATCTGATATTTTATCGCTTTTTTCATAAAACTGACATCAACTGCGACAATATACTTTTTCCTTTTGATTCAATAGCGAGTCATTTATAGCTAAAACTGCCAGATTAAAATCTCTTCTGTACCATCGCCTGAACCGCTTTTCATCTGTTCTATAATGACGATTCATATCTCCAAACGTTGCTTTTCCACAAAAAGCATGAGAGCACACAGCAAAATGCTAATAAATGTTTTGATGTTTTTAAATTGACAGTGAACTCGAAGTTTGATCTAATGCACGCTTCTTGAATAGTTTTTTGTTCATTTTTAAGTTTCTACAGATTCTGAACATGAAACTTTTTCAGCTAAAGCTGTGCAGTATTAACACATTTAGAGGGTAAAAAAATCAAACGAATTAGGACTTATGCATTGAGAGACTTTCGGATTTTCGCATACCCTGAAAATTTTTAAAACTAAACGATTCCCGGTAAGAACCTGAGCTCAATAGTTAATTTGATTTTTTTACCTATTTTCACAAAGAAAAGAGCAAACAGAAATAAGTACTAAAATATGATGAAAAAATTAATTTTATCAGCTTTACTCAGCACTTTGTTTTGTCAATACGTAAGTGCTACAAATGAACCTGCAGCTCTAGCTGAAGAATTCAGTGGACTAACAGACTCCAGCCAGCTACACAACAGCCAGGAAAATAGCAATACGGTACCGCATTAATGTATGCCTGCATGCGAGGGCATATAGATATAGTCCGTCTGCTGATTGAACATGGCAGCAACGTTAATGCAAGAGCAAAAAATGATTACACACCACTCAACATTGCCTATGATTCCCGAGATATAGATACAATTACTGAGTTACTTAAATGTGACAATATTGAAATAAACGAAAAAATTTATAAGGATTTAATAGCACTGTTGCATGACCATCCGCATCAGCTTGAAGAGATAGTTAAACGATTTAATAAGTGTGAATATACCGATTTTAGTGCAATACCCAATGGTGATAGCCAGGATTTAAATAAGCATTTAGACACAGTTAACTTACTACCGGATAATCATAATACAAAAACAACATTTAGTGATACAATACCGATACCTGCCCTTGACTGGCATGAAAATGATAGTTGAGCGACTGCGTGAATTTCAAAACACCAATATTAATTAAGTAGCAAAAAATGGTGACCACTGATCACAGCTCATCAAAAAGGACACCGGAACATAACTGATGTTACTCAGCACCTTAACCTGCAGAGATATAAATATGTTAAATATCTTTGCGGGTCTGTGCATAAAAATTAGCTACTGAGGAGATTAGTTATCACCACACTGAGCTCCTTTATTAAAATTTAAATTATTTTGACAATAAATTATTTAAGCAGTAGTACTCGTTAACATTAACAGGTATAACTGCTTAAATAAAAAAGTAAGATTTTTTTTAATAAAATCATCCTGTCCCGTATAATCATGCTATTTCAGGTTTTAAGCATTTTCTGACAAAACCACAAACTTTCCAATCAGCATTAAAAAAATATCGATGCTATCAACCAAAGTAAATAATAAATAACCAGAGGATGTTAACAATAAAATCAGCCATACCACTGTCATTTTCGACTATTTAATAATTTCAAATTGTTCAAAGCACATGGAACATTTTTGAATAGACTGTAAAAATTTAACTTTCAAAATAAAATATAGGCATCTACATTATGATAAAGTTTTGTTACTCCTATAGTGAATCGCTCTATAATACTCTTTACATAATCATATTTAGCTACTATCAGATTAGCGTTATTTTCATCAAAATAAATTGTAAAAGTACCCATCATACGATGGCTTACAATAAAACGTCCACTATTCATTTCAGCAGGTGGCGTTATAGATAAAATACCATTATCGCTTGATTTAAACTCACCAAAGGGTTTAAATAACTGGCTCATAGCTTGTTTTTCTGTCTCAGAAATAAATGGATTAAATAGAGACGAAGGTTCTGTGTCGTTTTCCATTGTAGCCAAATAATCATCAATACTGCTTAAGTTTAATGGCTTATTACTAAGTTTTGATGCTGTTAATACTGCTGCTATGTTATCATTCATGTTGTTTCGTGCATGGCATAAAGCAATTACAGCGTCATCAACCTGTTTATCAGTCTGAAGCCTTAGATAGCTTACTCCGTTTTCCTGAGTTATCATAAGATCCGGATTAATTTCCAATAAGCTACTGCGTAAATTTGTTGGCGCTTCTGTGCTGTGGAGTACAGCCAGTGGAACAGACCCGGTCTCTTCAGCCATACCCGAAGACAAACTTTCAGCTATACCGGCACTTTTCAACAGCGGTCTGATACCAAAAAAAACAGATCCTCCCAACTCTGTTATTCCTATAGCAAGCGTAGTAAACATTGCAATACTGCCTGTGACGGCTGCGGCTATGTTTAATCCTGTATTTTTGCTTTCTTCATTTGCCACCAGAAAAGGCATTACAGATAATAATGTATAAATCATTACACCAAACACAACCTGCATCTGACAACGACAAGCTGAGAAAATGGCAAACCCTACACTTGCTGCAGAAGCAACGCCTAAAACAATTGATCCTAAAATATTAGCCCACTGTTTATGTATAGCACCAAGCCCAAAACTTGTAATATAGTTCACTATTCTTATACTTTTTCTCATCGATTGCGACATATTACCATCAGGATCAGTCTGCATAATTGGATTATTAGCAGCAAAAGCATAGCCATCACCGGCAGGATCTTCACTGACAAAATAATGCTGCTGCGGATTATACGTGCGATGACCTTCACCCAGGAACTGCCAGTGGGTAACAGGGTCACTGCGTTCACGATTAAATCCGATTAACAATTGCTGATAAAATGGTACAGTAACTTTTTGCTGATACCAACACATACCATAAGGACTGTAAGTATTAAACTGACTCAATGTGAACTGACCATTTGACTGATTTCGGGTGAGAACCCCCGCAATATCTCCTTTGTAATTTTTTTCATAATACTGATCAATCACACCATCCATGGTTCTGGCAACATTCTGATAACCAGCTACATGTGTTGTTCTGTTTTGATAAGTATAAATACTCTCATTAATGAGATGATGACCGTAATAAAAAAGATAGTGGATGCTAAATGGTGTCTTTTCCATGATCTCTTTACCACTGCCATTATAATGGTAATAGTTTTTCTGACCCGCTGTGGTTATCACATTGGTTATTTGATTAAGTGAATTATAAGCTATTTGATTTCCCTGCCCGTCGACAACCATATTGCCTGCTACATCATAATTAAAATTTTTACTAATAAGACTGCTGTTATTCCAGCTTGTACTAATACTGTGAATACGTAACGGCATATTATTATAATAATGATATGAAACAATTTTTTTTAAGGTGGTTGTTGCTAATGAATTTTGTAATACTTCTTTTAATGTTATCATACGGTTTAATGGGTTAAAGTAATAATTCTGGCGTATAATAACAGGTGTTTTATTTAAACCTGAACCTGAAAAAGCAGTATCCCGCGGACAAAACGGCAAACCAGATGAACCATGACAAGTCATCGTAACCAGATTATTTTGTGCATCGTATTGGTAATTTAATAAACCTGTTGCACTATTTTTTCCCTGCTGTTTTAACTGAATAATATTATTAACAACATCATAGGTATAATTCCATTGTAATAACAGCTGATTTCTCAGTATATCCTTCACTTTATACCGACGACCATAGCCGTCATAATCTATGCTTCTTTGCATACCACTTCCATAGTGTATTGCTGCTACACGTGCAAAAGAATCATAGAAGAGTTCTGCTAGTAACTGTCGTGAACTTTTTAAAGCATGATAGTAGAGTGCTGCCACCCTTCCCAGCGAATCATACTGTGTTAATGTTTTGTTACCATGAATATCTGTTACCGCAATTAATCGTCGGTTTAAATCATAAAAGCGCTTTAATCTATAACATGAATATCCATTGTTACCGCTATGCACTTCTTGCTGTAACATGCCATCATCACTATAAGTGTATTGGGTGGTACCCGTATAATCTGTTTTTTTTATGAGCAGTGAGGTAACAACACTATAATCATTTTTTAATTGCAATTTTCCATCAATATATTTAGCAACCGGTAACCCTGACAGGTTATATTTAAATGAAATAGTATGCCCTCCTGGCGTTATTATCGTTTCTGGATGACCATCAACTGTATAAGTGTAAGCTGTCTTTTGTTGTGAAGCATTTTTCTTCCACAATAACTGCCCGGCGGGATTATATTGTGCTGAATAGATTAACCAGCTATCAAAACCGGCAGAAGTTTTATAGCGTTTATAGGCATTAATCAGATGACCTGTCAGATCATAAACGTAATCAATTTCATGACCTGTGCTATCTTTTATTGCAGCTATTTCACCCAGTGAATTATATATTTTTGTTGTTGTTCTGCCCGCAGGATCAGTGGAAGAAATAGCTCTTCCAAAGCCATCATAAGCCATTTTAAAAATTTTGGTTCCTTGCTGCCATTTGTTACGATAACACAATTTTTTTACCGCTGATAAAGATCCCTGAAAAGCAGGCAATGTAATTTGTTGTATTGGTTTATCTAATTGATTATAATGAACTATCGATATCGCAGAACGTTGATTAGAACTGCTCATCCGGTAACTGATCATACATCGCTCAGGATCATTATACAGCTTAAATATACGCTGACCATCGGGCAATATAATCCGGTTAACTGCATCCATGTCATCATAATCATAAATTGTCGTTAGTTTATATTTTTCTCCTGATGAATTGATTATATACCGATATATACGGGTGAGATGACCGTAACGATCATAAGCAAATTTATTTTGTAATAACCACTGACCAGCTTCCGCTCTGCCATTTGCAGAGATAGTTTCATTCCACTGTTGTAGTTTTTTTCCGGAACTATCAAAAATAATTTTATACCGTAAACTATTAGCACTGGTCACAACCATTTGATTCAGTACCGGAGAAATAATGTATTGGTAATGTATATAAGCTGCAAAAGGTGTATTCTCAGCTATATTTTTTTGTATTAAACGACCATAATCATCATAATGATAACCGGTTATATTCCTCCCGTTAACACTGATTTGCTGAAGAATCTGGTTGGTGAACAGGCTGATTGTAACCGCAGGTAATTGCTGCAATTTTCCCTTTCCCAACTCAATGTTACTATACATGGTTTTGCTACGACCCATATGGTCTTCAGTATAATAATAATGTCTGATTCGTACCGGTACCTGTGTTGAGTTATTATATATTTTTTTAAAAACTGTTTTTTGCAGCAGACCATAAGTTAATGCATTATAAACATCATTGTAATAATAACGATTAGTAATGACTTGTGCGCCACCTGACTGATAAATCTGGTGATCAAGTACCAAAATATAACCAACACCATCACGATTTAACTCACGGCGATAATAGTTATAAGTGGTCACTGGTAATGTTGCAACCAGTTTTGCACTACTTATTTTTTTTGCCGGATAAAAAGTTGTTGATTCTGGTAGGGTACTAAACATCCACATTTCAGGTATTGCAGGGCAATTCATGTCACCGTTAACAGGACAATAAGTTATTTTAATAATACGCCCATAATCGTCTTCATAATGAATCAATCTTCCTGATTTATCATAGGTATTTGTCATAGTACTTATATTAGGCTTACCATCACTATCACCCCAGACTTTAGTCACTATTTTTAAAGGTAAGCTATAAGTAGCTGGTAAATTTTCAAATGTGGTATGTGCACAGCCATTGTACTTATCAGTACGACAGTAAAAGTTATTTACTTCTGATAAAGTATGTCCCGTGCGAGAAGAAATTTTTTTATCATTAATTAATAAATGATATTTATTATAAGTTCTTATTTCTTTAATGAGCTGATTATCTTCAAGCGTCCGATAGGTATAATCAGCCGGTGCTTCAAATAACGGATCCCGCTTTGAATCATTAACAGCAGAAGAAATCCCCGCATTAAAACCAAGATAATTATGACCATTGGCATTAATTTCGGAATAACCATAATGAGTGATCAGAGGTGGTTGACTAATGCTGGTTACAACTGTTGCAGCAGAGACAGCACATCTTGATAAATTTGACCCTGCATCTGTTGTCATCACTCTTATCGCATTGGTACAGTTATAATCAAATATTTTTTTTAAACCTGTAGGATAATCAAACCCGGTAATTAAATGCTCTTTATAGGTTATATGGAGATCGGGTCTGCTTGCA
>JAPORK010000125.1:6657-11996 GCA_026710285.1 Endozoicomonadaceae bacterium
TCACTTTGTACAGGCAGTACAATAGATTTAAGTTGATTATTTGCGTTATTTATACGCACTTTTACCGGCTGTCCTTCAGTCCCCTGACTAATAACGATTATATAATTTCCATTATGGATAACCTTTATACGGTGATTTTGGTTATCAGTAATACTGGTTAATAAATGAGTTCCAGTTGCATAAAAAAAGTTAACGGCATTACCATCCTGTTGTTCCAGACGCATCTCATAGCCTTCATTATTAAGTATTTCCCGCAAACCATCTGCATAAGTAATGATTAACCCTTTATGTTTATCATTACGAATATTAATATCTTTTAATTTATGGTAAAGCGGTTTCCACTGACCATCAGCATCTTTTTGTAAATAAAAATTTTGTCCTGTCCTGGTAATTAACTGATTTGAATGTGGATTAAAATGTGTTAAACCCCAAGACCAACCAACACCTAATCCATCAAAATTAGTCACACTACTACTACTGTAGTTTATTTTTAAAGTGATATCAGGTCCGTGTCCAAGATTACTGATCATACTACCAACTTTTATAAACGCTGTTAATGAACCGGTTCTTGGATCTACTTGTGTATTCCACATTTTATTAAAATTAAAAGCATTAGACCATGGTTCTTCATTTTTTTCCTCATTAGTCACAGACTGCTTTTTACTTATTTCTTTTTTACTATCATCACTCCATGAATATTGATTATTTTTATGAATAAGATGTGATATTACAGATGATACAGAAATTGCAGATAAAAATAATTGATTAAACAACATTAATAATAGAAAATATATTATAAACAATATAAGTCTATATATTTCTTTTTGAAATAAAGCTTTCATTTTCAGTTTTGAAACCCTGATTTGATTATAGATGAATTGAAATTAGAAGAAGTTATATAGTGGAATCAGAAAATACTCTGAAGATATGAATGTTAGATTACATACAAGTCAAAACATTAATAAAAATATTCTTGTTGATTTTTTACTGTCAATACTGAGCTTAAAATTGTATATCTTGTATAATTAATTCCCCCCGCTTTTGTTCTATTATTGACAAATGCTATCCATGAAATTTTTAATTAAAACAATCCATACTATTATTATTGATCAGAATAACCATAAGTGTTGCTTATCTGATACCTTATCTGGCATAATAGATGAGAAAATTTTAACCTTCAAAATTATTGGGGTTACTCTTTAAAATAACTGCAGGAACCAGCCTATCGCTTCATCTATTTAATAACAAGTAAATTAGCGCAGGAGGTTTACGAAAACTGCCTGAAAGCAGTACGAATTAATCCATTAAAAAAAATTATGCAAAGACTGCCGGAATCTAATAACCGAGAAGTTATATTTTCAACGGTAGTTGTCTTTAATAAATTCTCACCCTGCAGGAATGACAGCTCCTGGTGACCCTTCAGAGTATAGATCAGAGCACAGATTCCTGCTGTTGCAGGAATGACAATAAAGTCAGAGTGGCAGATAAATAAAGAGTGACGATCTGTCTGTGACAATAAAGATTTATTTATCCGGTACGCTTAAGTCTGAGCCACTACATCTGAGCCACTAGATCTGAATCCCTACAAAATCACACCTTACCAGCTGCTGCCGGATACATCTTCTTAAACGCTGCTAATGCCTGTTTGCCAGAAATTCGTTTAGCAGGGTCTGTTTGTAACATATCTCTCAAAAGTTTAGCGATATTGGGTCCCATTTTTTGTTGATATACCTGCAAAAATTCATTTAACCTTTTTTCATAAGGATAGCCTTTGTAATTATTCATATAGTGGTTTTTGCCTTCATAACTGGATGGAAACAATAATTCCCCTGTGAATATTTCTGCGATAGTACAACCCAGACTCCAAACATCACACCCTGTCGTCTCCAAAGTAGCAACGGGAATAGGTTTTCTTTTTTTAAACTCCAGAAGTTCAGGTGCGGCATAAGGTAAAGTACAAGAAACATCATCTCTGTTCATCTGCGTGACAATAATTTTCCCCTGCTTTTTTTTCTTTTGAATAGCTATATCAAAATCAGTTAATACTGCTTTTCCGTCCATGGATAATATGTTGTCAGGTTTAATATCCATATGGCAAATATTGTGTTTATGAAGATATTGCACAGCACTTAACATCTCTCGTGTATATTGTAAACACTCCTTCTCTGTCATCTGTGGTATTTTTTCTTTCAGGTTACACGTTGCTAAATCCATCTGTATGCCAGGCTCTGTTTCTTCGGTAACTTCATCAACCAGAACATACTCTGCATCCAGGTCTGTAGCCGTAACTTTCTCAAGATCAGAGTTTAGTTCCTGTTCATTTATAAGAACGACTTTAGTCGTTTTAGGGTCACTATAGGTGGTGACGATATTTGGATGATTTAGTTTTCTCAGGATGCTCTCTTCTTTTTGTAGCCCTTCTCTTATGTGAGGTGATTCATCCCAGGCATTTTTATAGGCTCTGAATACACCTCTACCAACTTCTACTTTATGTACCTGACCTGCTGCTCCCTTGCCAAGCCTATCTGTTTTTCTAAAAATCTCAGTTCGTTCAGGTAGTGCTCCTTCAGGTGGTGTGTATAAATACTTTGTTTTCCCAACCCCCAGTTTTTTTGTAATCCATTTATACTTTGTTACCACAAACCGGCGGAAAGTTGCGTATTTATGTTTAGCATAAGCTGAAGGTTTTGTTCTATATATAAATAAATTTTGGAATGTATTTTTAATTTTCATCAGTAAATAACCTGATTGGCCAGATTAAAATAAGTGTGATACAGACTTTTATTTTTTAGGTGTTTACGGATTAATCCCTGAAAAACGCCGGAATGCTTCAGATGCTGTAATACGCCGGTTAGGATCTGTCTGTAGCATATCTTTCAAAACAGCTATGCGCTTTGGTCCAAGTGTTTTATGATGTTTCTCAAAAAATTCATCTATCCTCTTTTGCAGAGGATAAGATTTCAGAGACGACCTTGCGTCAAAACTCTTGCCATCATATTTTTGCGGAAACAACTCTTCTCCTGTGAGTATCTCAGCAATCGAACACGCAGAGCACCAGACATCATGTGCTTGTGCACTAAAGGCTGCCTGCTTGTCCTTACGTGAAAAAATAAATTTTATGCTCTCTGGTGATGCATAAAATGGTGTAATCGCTATATTTTCATAATTATTTAAATCAATAAAAATTTCTCCTGGTGCAGCCCCTGTCATCGCTCCATCAAAATCAGTCAGGACTACTTTATTATCCATCCACAGCATATTGCCTGGTTTTATGTCCATATGACAAACATTATGATCATGCAGATAAGCAACTGCATTTAGCAGGTTCAGTGCCGCTTTATGGGTCTGACTCTGGGTCATTTTTGATTTAAGTGAACCTAAATCACCCTGAGCCATATCCATTTGTAAACCGGATTTTCCCTGATAGTTAATCTTAGCGTAAACATATTCCGCTTTAGATGGAGAGTCTGTTGGTTTAAAATCACTGTCTAACTCATTCTCTTCGGTTATGACAACTTTTCTGTTATCAGGATTGTTATGAACTTTAATGATATTTGGGTGAGACAGCGGTTGTAAAACCCTCATCTCTTTTTCCAGCCTTTTTCCAATTATATTTCTTTCAAGCTTATATGCGGCTGTTCTTTGTACACCTGATGAGTGACGTGCCTGAACTTCATAGACATTGCCCGTACTTCCATCTCCCACAAACTTTATTCCTCTGACAATATCAGGTAACTTCCCAGTAGACTCCATAGAAGGGGGAATTGATTTACTCCATTTATTCTTTGCCCAGCAATATATATTGACAAAAAATCCCATAAATTTCGTTTTATAGCGCTTCCAGGCTTTTATCTCTGTTGGCTGCTGTGGAATTATTGGTTTAAGTGATGGTCGTTCTGGCTGCATACACAAATATCCGCTGATTATTTTCATTAATTGTATTCACTTTGTTATTACGGCAGCTGATAATAAAAATTAATACTCAATCATATGTTTTATTTGACCAGAAATAACCATTTTCACTGCATTGTTACGGTTTTTTTAATTTATTCGATGATGCCTGTTGCTACAGAGAATAATTCGTGCTCTGCGTACAGCCATTGCGGATTAAATGCGTGCAATAATCTGTACCCGGGAATTACCAACATGTGACAGGATCACGATATTTACTGTTCAATTCAATAACCAGTTATTGATAAAACAGTACAGAGATTCCCTAATGATACCAGGACAATCCATAAGAGCTATAAAATAATTTTAGCTATTTCGTATTATTCAACACTTAAAAAACAACATAATGATATGCAGTAGTATAATTTGATGATCTTTTTGAAACATTTAGCCGCTCCATAACACATTGTACATAGTTATATTTGACTACTGTTAAATCAGGACTATTTTCATCAGCGTATACGACAAAAGTGCCTGTCAGGTTACGTCCAATAAAACGCTTATTACCTGTACCAAAAAGATTTACAGGTCTGCCACCATTTTCACTTGATTGCAGCTCTCCAAAGGGTTCAAATAAATTACTAACTGCACTTTTCTGAGTTTCTGATAATGAAGGATCTAACAAAGAAGAAAAAGGATCTTCTTGTATTGCTTCTAAATAACTGTCTATACTACTCAAAGCCAATGGCTTTCCGGTAAGTTTTGATGCTGTCAATGCTGCTGCTATGTTATCATCCATTGATCGGACCTGTCGCAATGCCAGCACAGTATCGTCGGCTTGTTCATTACTTTGGAGTGTCAGATAACTTATACCATTCTCTTCGCTTATTGGCAGACTGGAATTTTCATGCAGTAAATCTTGCCCTAAATCTGTTGATGCGCCTACATTTCTAATTGAAACCAATGGAATATCACCGCTTAACTCCGCTACATTTGCAGCAGCCATATTTTCTGCAGAGATACCTTCAACTCCGGCAGTCCAACAAGATGCACTCATCGCTGCTTTAACCCCATAAAAACCTGCTACGCCTAAAAATTCTATTCCTCCAACAAGACTAATGGCCAGCGAAATACTTCCTGTTACCGCTTGTGCAATATTTTTTGCATCCTGAGGACCTTTTACTAATGTCAGCAAACATGATATTAATGTCGTAAAAAAAGCACTCACTCCACCTGAAAGCATAAGACTTGGGTTTTTGGTAGTTAACATAGTACCAAAACCTATACTTGCAATAGAAATTACTCCTACAATAATTATTGCAAGTATATTAGACAACTTTAGAGGTTTATAATTAATTCCAAGATTTATAATATCATTTGCTTTTCTTAAAGCCTTGCGTGACAGATTACCATCCGGATCACTCTTCATGATCGGATTGTTAGCAGCA
>JAPORK010000273.1 GCA_026710285.1 Endozoicomonadaceae bacterium
TAAATATCACTTACTTATCGATGCAAAAATTGTCAGTGATCGTACAAATCATCTGCTAACAGAAGTGCATGACTTTTTTTGTAATACTACGGAAAGTGATGGTTGTGCTCAGAGTAAATTTGCAGATTTGCCTGCCACGTATAGCTTACCACTGAAAATTGTCACCAGAAACCAAGGTGAAAATTCAGGTCCTCCGGCAACAGAAATAACAGAACAACAATATGATTCGCAAGGACGGCTGGTTAGTACAACAGATGCTTATGGGCGTATGGAAAAAATCACTTATTGCCCCACAGAAGGTGATAACAGCTGTCCTGCTGAGCCATCTGACTGGTCGTTAAGTACTCAGGTAGAATCAGTAACTCAATATCCTTCATATAAAGTACCGGGGTCATTAAAGCTTCCGCTTATCGTACAGCATAACTATTATAAAAAAGAGCTCAATATTAGTGGAAACGGATATATTTTAGTGCTTGCAAGTAAGACCATTAAGTCAGGCAATCAATATACTGAAATAAAACAGGAGTATTACAATGATCCACAGGATACTTTTAAATATGGTTTACTAAAAGGCACCACAGTAACAGGTACAACATCTTCTTTATCAACATTTCATTCAGTAACAAAACACTATTATTATATTTTGAATGCTAATCATACGACTAAAACAGTTTATGGAGCCATTAAACTTGAATCGGGTCAATTCAAACGCTCAGCAGCAGTTATCACTAGTTTATTTACTAATCAGACGATCGAAAATGTTGATACAAAAAATACAAAGGTCACTCGTTATCATTATGATCATTGGGGACGAATAATACAGGTTGATTCTAATGCAGATACTATATTCTCCACCAGTACACACTATATCTATCGCATTTCTCCGCAACACATTCAGTTGATCGTAACAAATAGCCACGGCTTAAGTAAAAAAATTATTTTCGATGGTGCAGGAAGACAATTAAAAATTTTTACTGAAGCTATCAGCGAGAAAGGAAAAGCGTTACCTGGTATATGGCTTCCGGTAACAAGTATGGACTATGATGCGTATGGACGTGTAATCTCTCAACATGCTTATCATCTCGACACCTCAAAAAAAATTTACCCGCTTACCACGACTTTTGATTATGATCTGCTTGGGAGAGTAAACAAAATACACTCTCCTAATAAGGAAACAGCAGTAAAAATGTATGATGATCCTGATCGTTGCACAGTCAGTTTTGAATATGATGCTCAGAATCACTATTCTCCTGTTTTAATCACTCACGGAAATATACTGGATAAACCGATAGAACAAATGGTAATACCGACAGGTTTTATTCATGACTATTCTTCTGCAGGTTCCCTCTGTAAAATCAGTAATACAACACCTGCTGCAAGAGTCTCTTACGTTACTTATGACGGTTTTGGCAGAAAAATCTCATTTACTGATCCAGCAGGAAAGAAGGTTACGATCACATATGATGATGCAGGACGAGTAAAAAATACCATAGATCCATCGGGTAACCAATTTCACAATGTCTATAATTTTTATGGACAAAGTATCCAGAAGTGGATAACTCCTGCAAACAGTAAGACACAATATCTGCTGGCTTCTGCACAATACAATATCGAAGGCGCTTTATTATGGAAGACCGGTGAAGATGGAAAAAAAACCACTTTTACTTACACACCAGAAAACCAGATTGCAACAGTTACAATGCCTTCCGGACATGTAATATCATGGAAGTATAACGTAATTGGATTACCTGTGAGTAAGTATGTAGATGGTAAAGAGTCTGTTCGCATTGATTATGACTCTGCAACGACCTTACCTGTCGAAAAGAGAGAGATAACCGGAATAACGCATTGGACTTATAGTGATGATGGCAGGATACAGCAACTAGATCATACAGGAGAAAATGGTTATCCAGATTATCACTTTAGCTGGCAGTATGATTACAATAAAAACGTTATCAGTGCCACAGACTTAATGGGCAATAAAATATCAACAGACTATGATTTACTTGGTCGTATAAACGCAATCAATTATCATGAAAGTGATGGTAAAACTAAACTACTAAAGATGCTTACCTATGATGGTTTTTCCAGAATAGTCAAGATCAATTATGGTAGTAATATGCAATCTAACCTGAATTATAATCAATATGGTCAAACGGAAAGTGTAACCGATATACTTGCAGATAAACCACTATCAACATGGCAATACAGCTATGACAAAGAAGGCAATATTACAACTTTAATACATAACGCAGAAGACAATCAACAAGCTATTTTACATTATAAATACGATATTGCTAACAACTTAGTTGCTATGAACTGTTCAGGTTCTTCAGGTTTATCGTTATGTCCAAGAGACACCTCCTTTCGTGGCTCTGGTCTAAAGCATGCACCTGTAATTATCAGTCAAAATTACTCTTTTAATGCACTAAACCGTATGCAGCAGGTAAAAGAGTCACTACTCAATACTAGCCTGCAAAAAACAGCAAATAAAATAATTCATTATAGTTATGGCTATCAACAGGCTCCTTTACGCCTTAAACAAATAACAACACAATGGAGTAATAATGCTACTCCAATAACAGCAAACTTTGTTTACGATACAACCGGTAATATGACAGTGGATAGTGAAGGTAACAAAATTAACTATAATATTTTCAATCAAATAACCGAAGTCCTCACACCCAACGGAAAGCAAACCCATTACTTTTATGATGGTGGTGGAAGAGAAGTGAGAGAAGTAACAGATACAGGAAACATTCGTAATCTGTTTTATGTCGGAAAACATCTGCTCAATGAACAAATAAGTCAGTTACAACAATCGACGCATACTATCAGTTATTTAGGTGTTGGAAAGGCCATTGATGGTATGATTCATGAGTATTATCAACAAAATTATAAGGGAGATGTAACCGGTGTTCTGATTAAAACAAAACAAGACCATTATATTTTAAGTCAGAAAAATATTTACAGTCCATATGGTATGGTCTGGCATATTAGCAAACAAAATACTACTTTGCCATGGTATCAAAAAACTTTCACCGGGTTTGATGGTGAACAGACAGATCCAGCTACCGGTTGGCAATTCTTAGGTGCAAGTCACCGGACTTATAATCTGAATCAACGCTATTTTGTCAGTGAAGATCCTGCCGGAGATGGTTATGCTTTTGGTGGTAATAATCCAATAATGAACAGTGATCCTAGTGGTAACAGTCCAAAATGGTTAGGAACCACAATGAAGGTGATGGGCTATGTCGGCACGTTGGGTATGGCAGCCTTTCACAAAAAATGGGCCAATATTATCGGAACAACGTTAGTGGCTGCACTGGCTGTAACGGGTATAGGTTTATCACTCTATTTTGGAGCCCCTGCAACACCACTACTTGCAGCAACTATAGGTTTAACACTGGATGCCTCCACTCTTTCCATTGCTTCTGCTGCTGTTCCAACCAACAGAGGGTTAAATATTGCCAGTGCTATTGTTGGAGGAATGGCTACAATAGCAAGTCTGGTGATGCTAGGCAATGCTGCTGTGGCTGGAGTCAGCTCCCTTTTAGGAGAAGGTACTGCCGGAAGCACTATTAGTGAATTTCCGGTAAATGCGACTGAAGGAGATATTCCTGCAACACCACCTCCAGATTATTCAGAAGCCGTTGCTGGAAATACTCGCAACATAGATACGATTAAGGATGCTTTACATAATAAACTCCGTCGTTTTATATGGCATAATACAGACACTGATGAAGACATAGTACGTATAAATAGTCATAAAAAGATTGACCAGGTATGGAAAATACTCCAGCGTAATTTTTTTTCTGATAACACAAAGCATATAGATAAAATTAGTGCATTATTAATGATTGGGCGAGAAATAGCCACAAACCAAGCAATCACACTTGACGATCTGGCACTATTTTTTTATGAATTACCAGACATTCACAGCCCTGAGAGTGGAACACTCATACAAGGAAATGCCTTCTTTACTCGTAATGAAATTGTCTCAGATTTACCAGCACATGCAATTAACGATCAAAGAGATTTTGCTTTTTGGAATTCTTCTGATGAAGGTCGTTTTGGTTATATGATAAAAGTCAGGAGTAATATTTGGAATGTTTATGATCTCAGCACTGATAGCATAGGCTTCAGGTCACTAAGAACTAATGGTCTTTATAATACGACGATATTTGAAAGACACGGGATTAATCAATTTTTTACTTTTCAATATATCTACAGAAATGTTGATCCAGTTGATGATGATATTGGTTGTCTTGATATCCTTGCTTGTGCATGTTGCGTTTGCTGGTTTATTTGTGCAGTCATGACTGATTTTGATGAGCTATAATATTCTCAGCCTGATAACAAGAATCATCACTTTGCATAGAAAACCATGCTCTCATACATAAATAGTTGGTTGGATGTGAAAAAAATTGGAAATTTTTTCTGGATTACTGCAATAACAGGAATCCATTAAAGATAACATACAAGGTTAAATGATTAGTTTTGAAAAAAAGGATGTTTAAGTGCGTTTTGCATTGTAATACGTTGCTCAGGATAAGGGTTCAGCATTTTAGTTAACAAATCTTTTAACTGTTCAGCCTTTTGCTGATCCTGACTATATCTTTTATCTATATTCTCTCTCATTTTGTGTTGTAGAGCGTCTTTGTCAGCCACAGCCTGGTACATCAGTTTTTTCCAAGATTTCTTTGGTGTTTTGTGATTTAGTATATTGTAATCTGTCCCTGTTGTGAGAAGACACAAAAGACATCCTGTTGCATAAACATCTACAGCCTCATTACGCACACCAAAATAACTAGGATCACGAACCATTATATTTAAAATTTCTGGTGCTACATAACCTGGTTTACCAATAACTACACCAGGATAACTTTTATACTGATCAACATTGATCGCAACACCAAAATCAATCAGTTTTACTGTTCCGTCAGGTTTAATTAAAACATTCTCAGGTTTTATGTCCCGGTGTACAATACCCTGTTCATGTAAATAATAAACGGCACTACACAACTGCTTGCTGATACTTTGTATATTTTGCATCGGCAATGGACTATCTTCTGGTTGCCATGCCAGCTCTGATTTCTTTGTTTGACATAAATTTTGCAGATTTTCTAAGAGAGTAGTGATTTCTTTTTGCCATGGTCTTTTTTCGATATTATTCAGAAAGGTTAACAATTTATCAATGTTTTCACCACTAAAATCTGCAGATACAAATAGTTGTCGTATTGTAGTCCACAAATGTTGGTAATTATAATCAGTATTGTCGTCGCTAAAAGTAATCATATCAGATACTTTACTGCATATAACTGACAAACGCCAAAGCGTTTTCTGCTCTTCTTCCCATGTTTTATTAGCTGTTTTGACACCTTTAATATTAATAACCTTATCCCGCTGACCGTTAATCAATAACCTTAAAGACCTTCCACCTGCTTCAAGATAATAAGAGGCGGGTTCTGATTCTGTGACAGGAAGGAACGCGTGTTCATTTGCTGCAGATTTTCCTGGTTGCAGATTATCCGATAAGCCATAGTTGTCTGGTTTTGACTGATCTGCTTTTGATTGTTCTGGTATCAGTTCTGCTTCTACTTTTCGGCGTTTAACTGGTATCACTTTGATAATACCAGGATGATCTAAACGCTCCAAAAAGCCGACTTCCTTTTCAATTCTTTTCCTTTCATACGCTGATCTCTTTAATGCAGATTTTTTCATTGCAACAGGTCCTGCTTGTTCAGAGAACACAGCCTGGACTTTGCCAAACCCGCCCCTTTCGGTGAACACCGTCCGGGTGTTGTCAAAGGTACCTTTTTCGGTGAATTCACACAATGTTTCTGTTTCTGGAGTAATCGTATGTGCTTCTTGCCATTTTTGCTGTGCTATCTGCTTTATCGAAGTGAGGTCTTCCATCCTTTTTGTTGCATCTATTTCTTGTGCTTTATTAGCATATTTCAATGCATCATAAAGGGCTGTTGCTTTTTCTGGGCGGGTATCGTGAATAATCTCTCTCTTTCGAAGTATTCTGATTATTTCATCGATTATTCTTGACTGATATTCTTCTTCGGACAGAAGGTACTCATTATCAACCAGTGATTATATTAAATTCGGATTAACTTCTTTAACATACTTTTCAATATCATCTATGGACCCGCTTCCAATTTTGTTTATATTCAGCTCGAGCAGGGTTTTCTGCAAAATTTTGGGGTTTTGCATTAATTTTGCTTTAATTGTTGCTAATGCCGCATCAATTTTCCTTCTTTTAATTGCTGGTAATTTCTCAGGATGTTTTCTTTTTCTGGATGTTAATTGAGTACCGGCAGGTTTTCTGTTTACATAGTTCATAGTAATACCCATTTTGATATTCTTTATAATAAAAATCAGAGGATGTAAAGAGGTGTGGGCTTCCTATACTTCACAGCTACAAAAAAGTGACATCATACTATCCTAAATGATCTAAATACCAAAATCAATATTTTCCTGAACGCCTATCTACAAATTTCAACTTAATCCTAAGATTTTAAGGGATTTTTGGTCAGATGTTGCTACAAATTCTGAATGGCTTACAATCGTGCTACTTTTATTAACATTATCTTATAAAACACCAACAGACTATAATTTAATTTTTGTATAGTTTCAGTCAATTATCATGAAAGTAATGATAAAACTAAACTACTATAGATTTTTAGTTGGTGCTTACATTTGAGACACTACCGAAATTCCACACACCAAAGCAGAAGTCACCTGCCATTTTTTTAATGAAACAGGTTTCCATAAAATAATTAATACAAACTCAGAACTTTCTTAATGTATCGATGAAGCAACATCATCTGATAACAACGAAAAAACCAGTTGATCATAAAATCTATTCTTTTTAAAAATATGGCTACGCATAACGCCATCAAGTTGAAAACCACACTTTTGTAAGACGCGGCATGAAGCCTTGTTATATTCCAGAATATCAGCATAGAGGCGTTTCATTCCTTTTTCTTTAAAGGCATAATTAATCAAATATTTTAATGCTTTGGTTGCAATTCCCTGACCCCAGTATTGTTCTCCTATCCAGTAAGCAACTTCTCCACTGTAAAGGTGAACATCTGGCTGAGTAATAAAACCTATTTCACCGATAGCCTCATTTTCCGTTGCTATAACGAAGCGTGTGTCATCATGATGCTGTTTGATATAATGAATCCAGTTTCGGGCATATTCAATTGTATAGGGGTAAGGATAAGAGTCACGCTGATTAACGGCTATTCTTTCATTGTTACCATATTTTGCCAGTCCGGAGGCATCACCATAGAGGACTTTACGCAAGATGATATCTTCTGTTAATTTTTTTTCCATTCATTGTTACCGTCATTCATTAAAAATAGTGCATTTAAATTATCGACACAAAAAAACAAAGATTTATTCAGTCTGAAACATGCTGTTTTCGATAAACTTTCATTGGCTTTAGTCTGTCAGGAGATTTGTATCTATTCAAAATGAGTTGATATTTTTTTTACCCGTTAATCCTGGCTGATACCTCTATGTTACTCCCAAAGAGCAATAAAATTTCAGGCTGAAGATTTTTTTTGTTTCAGAGACACCATGAATTTTACATTTTTCTGTAAGGAATATTATGCCATCTCAAAAAAGAGTTGTCACTGATTTTTTTTAGGAGGTTGCAAAGTTATACGCTTTGCAGTAATATTGCTTTTTTAAATTAATTTGCAGGTCTTTTGGAGTATACAAATTTTGAGTCTGGTTACTCTTTCTCTGGTATCTGATAGCTATACAACAACAAAAATGAAAAGCCGGTTAAAAGAGCCGCCATTAAAATATTTCTTTACAAAAATGTAACCGAAACCTTATAAAATCACTCAATCTGCGGTAATAACTTTTGTAAAAAAGGCTTTTAATCAGTATTATTAAATACGATAAATAAACTATTCTGATGACAAATAAAGTGGTCGTTTATAAACGCAGATTATGGTAAGTAAATTTTTGAGTAATGTAATGTGAATATTGATTTTCTAAATAACAAACAGCAAGAAGCTGTTACTCAACCCTGTACATCATCTCTGGTATTGGCCGGGGCAGGTAGTGGTAAAACATCTGTACTCACATACCGCATCGCATGGCTGGTTGAGCATGAAAGAATAATGCCCGGTTCTATTATTGCAGTGACTTTCACCAATAAAGCTGCTGCCGAAATAAGAGGACGTCTTGAAAAATTATTACATACTCAGGCCAACAGGATGTGGATAGGTACTTTTCACAGCATCGCCCACAAGCTGTTAAGAATGCATACTGCTAAAGCCGGTTTGCCTGAAAATTTTCAGATATTTGATAGTAACGATCAGTTATCCCTGATTAAACGCCTGATGAAAGCTGAAAATATTAATACTGATTCTCACCCTCCCCGTTCTGTACAGGGATACATCAATCGTAAAAAAGAAGAAGGTATTCGTGCAGAACTGGTTGCAAAAGAGCAAAGCTATAAAAATGAGGTCATGCGCAATCTCTATCTCCTCTATGAAAAACAGTGCCAGAGCCTGGGTGTAGTCGATTTCCCTGAATTACTGCTGCGCGCTTATGAATTATGGACAAACTGCCCGGATATTTTGCAGCATTACCATGAAAGATTTCGTTTTATTCTCGTGGATGAGTTTCAGGATACTAACCGGTTGCAATACAAATGGTTACGTAAACTGGCAGGCAATGATAACTGTGTCATGGCAGTAGGTGATGATGATCAGTCTATTTATGGTTGGCGTGGTGCATGTGTTCAGAACATCAGGCAGTTTACTGAAGACTTTTCAGCGGTTAAGATTATACGTCTTGAACAAAATTATCGATCAACTGCTACCATTTTAAAAGCAGCAAATGCAATCATTGAACATAATAATGATCGGTTTGACAAAACTTTATGGACTGATAGTGATCAGGGTGAGCCGGTCTCTCTGTTTGAAGCACTTAATGAAAGGGATGAAGCACAATTTATCACTGATATTATCACCCGGGAATATAAACGTGATAAGCAATACAGTAATTTCGCCATTTTATACCGTTCTAACGCACAGTCAAGGGTTTTGGAAGAAGCGTTGATGCAATCGGGTATTCCCTATCATGTCTATGGCGGACAGCGTTTCTTTGACCGCGCAGAAATAAAAGACGTATTAGCCTATTTACGCCTGATTTATCAGCCAGGAGATGATGCCGCCTTTGAACGGATTATTAATCTGCCACCACGTGGTATTGGCAATAAAACATTACAAATCATTCGTGATACTGCCAATGCAAACCGGTCAGATCTGTGGCAGGCAACAGAACAATTATTAGCAACCAAGGCACTAACGCCAAGAGCATCGGGTGCATTAACTTCCTTTATTGATCTGATTATACAATGGCGAAAGTTATTAACATCAACAACATTTAAACTGGAAAATTTGGTAAACAGCGTTATTAAAAACAGTGGTTTAATTGATTTTTATTGCCAGGATAAGAGTGAAAAAAGTCGTAACCGTGTAGAAAATTTAAAAGAGCTGATCACTGCATGTCGCGAATTTAAACCGATTGATAATGTTGCCGCTGATGATGAAGCGAATCGACATCCGCTGGAATATTTTTTAATTTATAGTGCGCTGGAAAGTGATAATAATAAAGAAAAACAAAATACAGACTGTGTACAAATGATGACAATTCATGCTGCAAAAGGGCTTGAGTTTGCAACAGTATTTCTTTGTGGGATGGAAGAAGGTCTTTTTCCTCACCAGATGTCTCTCCATGAAAATAATCTAAACGAAGAAAGACGACTTTGCTATGTGGGAATTACCCGTGCGCAAAAAAAATTATATTTAATTTATGCCGGTACACGCTCTTCTTATCTTGGAACACAACAACAACTGCCATCACGTTTTATTAGTGAAATTCCACAAGAACTCATTTGTCCTGTTCATTCAGCAAAACAAACGTTTGGAACACCTGTGACAGCCTCTCGCCGACAATCTGCCACAACATTTCAAAAATCATCGAAAAGTAATGTGCATGGTCTCAAAGTTAAACAGCGGGTGCAACATAAACATTTTGGTACCGGCTATATTATGAGTATTGAAAATACAGATAAAAAAGATGCTGTTGTGCAGGTTCGTTTTAAAGAAGGCGTTAAACGACTCAGTATTAAGCATGCTAATCTGATACCTTTATAATATCAGCTTAGGGTCCTGACATCCTTCCCTCCCTAAAGGCTGTCTCTTAGTCATACTTTTTAGACTCTTATTTTTATCCTGGCAGGTTGCCTGCTACTGAATATACCAGTCTTTTTGGCATAAATCAGTGGGCTGAGCCTGTCGAAGTCCAGAGATCAAAAATACCACGATTCTTATTTAAAAGAATTATAAATATAACATTGTGCCTGCTCATTTGATTGCTACACTCTTTTTTCGCAAAATTTTTCACATAGATTTTATTAGAAAATTTACAATCAAAAAGAGTCATATAATGAATAAAACAGTATCTGATAATGAAAAAATCAATAAATTGATTATCCGTTTTTTACTATGGTTTAAACAGTTTTTTTATTGTCGTAGTTACAGATTATTTACCGTAATACTGTCTGTAATTTTTGGCTTTACACTCACTTTAGCAGGTAATGCTCTTTCCTCTGAAAAAGGAGAAGTCACTCGCTCTTCAGATCAACAACCGGCTAATCTGTATGATGTTTTAACTCAGCATCACAAAGCACCCGTCGAATTGATGAATAGTCTTTATTATTTAGCCGATAGTGAAATAGCAAAGCTGTCTGCAAAAAAAATTCCTGTTGTTACAATCACAGCATATATATCAAAAGATCAGCGACAATCTGAATTAAAAGCTAATACTGCTACACTGTTATCTGTGCTAAAAACATTTAATAACGGGTTTCCTGTTGATAATCTGATTCATTCGATTGATCAGAAAA
The DNA here is from genome assembly GCA_026710285.1 of Endozoicomonadaceae bacterium. GTDB lineage: Bacteria > Pseudomonadota > Gammaproteobacteria > Pseudomonadales > Endozoicomonadaceae > JAPORK01. Next base: position 10,949 of record JAPORK010000273.1, read on the forward strand.
AAGCACTGCCACTGACAAAAAGTTTACTCTTTGAATATTTATTAAAACAATATAGTTCCATCTATTATAAGGATGAAGAGGGTGCAGTGAAAACACTAACCGTCACCCTTGGAGGAATGCTCTTTCATCTTGAGCAGAGTGCACAACAACAAGATCCTGTTGCAAGCATTATCTTAGCGTTTTTAAAACAACCCTTTTATGAAACCAGCTTTTCTTCAGAAGTCAGGGATCCGCAATCTTCTTTTTTTTTCCTGAAATACCTAAAGCCGCTCTTTTCAGTATCAGAAAGAAAACCTACTTTTTCAGAACGATTTAAAAAACTGTCAGATCTTTCAGATATCAATGATGACACAAGGTCAAAAATAATTTTTTACCTTAAAAAACAAGGGTATGAATACACAAAAGACCATTTGTTTGCCACTTATGAACTTGATGAAGCAGGGAAAGCCTCTCCTGTTGTATCGGATGATCTGGTGCCAACTTATGCAGAAATTCAAGACATGATACCGGTTAGACAGACTTCTCCTTCAGGAAAAAGTGGAGTAAGTTCAGCCAGCAAACAACTGGCAACAGCGTTGCTTATTACCGGTGTATTCTGTACTGCTATGATGAATACACAGGCAAAAGCTCCCTCAGGATGCGGGTCTGATGATAACTGTCGTATACAAAAAAATATCCCGTTGTTTGCCAGGGATTATGCCCGGACTTTAGCAGAAAACCCGGCTTGTAGTTTTATGATGGCAGAAGATATTTATCTTGAAGATACAGATTCTTTACCGCTATTTCCTAATTGCAGTGCACCTTTTTCCGGATCAATCAGTACAGGAAGCTTCACACTCCATGCGAATGATTCAACAACTCCACTTTTGGGTTGTATGTGTAATGCTAACTTTGAAGGAAATATCAATCTTTGCCAGTCCGACACCACGACGCTTCCGGTTCTAGCTGATGTAGTGTCTTCCGGAAATATGTTAGCAGTTAAGCAGGCAGAGGCGTGTGATA
>JAPORK010000530.1 GCA_026710285.1 Endozoicomonadaceae bacterium
GTTCTGACTTGGAAAACACCTGTAAGCTATACAGTGACTTATCAATAAGAAACATTCATAGTGATATACAAGAAAGCGTGCAAAGGATTATATTAAAATGAACCTGTGAATTACAGACAGCTTCTGTTTTTTACCAGATTTATCTGATAATGGGTACGACACAATGCAGTTTTCTTTAGCAAGCGCTTCCTTTCGATCTGTGATAGTTTATCAAATAGCTGTGCCATTGCTTTTCATAATTGAATAACCTTTCTTTTTCATGAACCTTTGTATAACTTCATATCTGCCCTGAATTTGTCTAAGCTATTTTTTACATGCTCCCTAATATGGAAAAACCCTGAAATTTATCATACAAAGGTAGTATATGCTTTATTATGTCTGTTGGAAAAATGAAGGTAGTATCCCATTGAGTCTATCAAAAGATGGTTTACACTCAGGCAAACAAGAGTCGTCATTACATATTAAAATACAACACAGTTGCTACAGGTAAATTGTAATGGATCATACCGGCGGGTCGTTACATAACTTTTCGGTAATTTCAGTTGACCGACTATAAATGTCCCAAACTCTTACGATACAATCTTCACTGTAAGAGACCAAACTTCAGTCTTCCTGCTGTACAAAGTCATAAATGTACCGTTCATGACCTTTTAGAGTCCTCACACATTCCTCTCCGTCAGGTTTGATCAAATCCCAAACCTTCATCGTGTCGTCATAAGAGCAAGAAGCTAAACATCCATCTTCCAGTTCGATTACCTTTGTAACAGCTTTTTCATGTCCGCTAAGTGTTCTCACACACTCCTTTCCGTCAGGTTTTTTCCAATCCAAAATATCTATGGTTGTTTTATTATTAGATCAGGTCAGCAAAAGCCCATTTTTCATTACTCTGATCTCTGACTCTGCTAATTGAGAGCACCAGGAAGTAGCACTGAAACCCGGCAGGACTTTCAGACATTCCTGACCATAAGGTTTTGTCAGATCATAAACTTTTATAGTTCTAACCCGAATATTTCATACCTAAAAGGTAGAGAATTAGATATTTTTATTGCTTTTCATATAGTTACAAGCAAATTTAACTAAAAATTGCAAGTTACACTTTGTATGTATTGTATTTTTTTAATTTTTCATCTGCCAGGAAACATAAAACAACTTAATGTGCTACAAAAAAAGAGATTTTAAGATAAATTTTTAATTAAATCTGTTATCAAAAGCTGTCGCTTAGTGTAGGTATGAAATATTCGGGCTAAATCTATTCCAGATAGCCAGGAATCTCGTTTGGCAATTCTGCAAATCCTGCGGTCCAGTAATCTTCATGACCATAATACAGCGTTTTCACACACTCTTGTCCATTAGCTTTTGTCAGATCCCAGACCTTTACTCTCATGTCATCAGAGTAGGAACCAATATGACCGTCTTTTAATTTTTTGATTTTTGTAATAGAACACCGATGTGCTTCCAAGCTTTTCAGGTATTCCTGTCTGGGAGGCTTTGTCAGATCCCAGACTGTTATTGTTGTACCTGTTTTAGTAGCTAAAAGCAGAAATAGCAATATGTTAGCGTCGCTTAACAAAATGCAAAAAATTTATAACATTGTTCATCAGTGCAAAAGATTGAAGAGGCTGATACTTTGTCCTTGGGCTGAGCTTGTGGAAACCCGGAAGTATTGCGCCTTACAAAGCGCAACCTCTCCGGGCTTGCAAAATAATTTTAGTTATAACAGAACATCTCAAAATTTAAATTTTGCCGTTCGGGGTACTTAACGGATTCACTATTTAAAACTAAGCAGGTTTATTAGAAAATCAGATCTGACTAGATTTTTAAATTCAATAACGTTATTCTTACTCATATTTAATGTGCTTTCTGTTGATTTGCTTTTTTATTTATGACAAATCAATCAGGTATAGTGCTTTTTAAACACCGGTTTTGGTTATAAGCCTGCCATACAACAAAACTGATTTTTTTAAAAAGTAATGCAAATTAAATTCATTGCGATGCTATGGAGTCATTTATGGATATTAGCCATATAAGAGAAGAATATACCAAATATGGTTTACGTAAAACCGATATGGATCCAAATCCTTTACAGCAATTTATTAAATGGTTTAAGCAAAACCTAGCTCTTTTTCCTCATAATAATGCAGCAACACTGGCTACAGTAAATAGACAGGGTATTCCATCTACCCGTATCATTTTGCTTAAACAAGTAGATGAAAAGGGATTTGTTTTTTTTACTAATTACAGCAGTAATAAAGCAAAAGATATTGCTGAAAATCCGCATGTTTCCTTATCGTTTTTTTGGTCTGAACTGGAAAGGCAAATTATTATTAAAGGCGTTGCTGAAAAAATCAGCAAAGAAGAATCACAAGAATATTTTCATTCACGTCCTTATAAAAGTCAGCTGGGTGCCTGGGCTTCTCACCAAAGCATGGTTATATCTAACCGAGAAGTATTGGAAAAAAAGTATCTGGTCGTAGAAAAACGCTTTAAAAAAGACAATGTTCCTGCACCTGATTTTTGGGGAGGATACAGAGTAAAGGCAAATGAAATTGAATTTTGGCAGGGGCGTAAAAACAGACTACATGACCGCTTATCTTATAAATATCTTCCCCAGGAAGGTTGGATTTTACAACGTCTTTCTCCATAGTAGTTAAGAAACTATGTAAAAATTCCAAAGAGCAGGAAAATCTAAAGTAAAATAGTGTACCTTATTCTGTTTTTCTGCTTTTAACTCATTTGTGCAGCCCTTAAAAAGGTTTATCTGCTCATATTTTCTTGCTTTTGTTTTGAGAATTTCCAAAGAGTTTCTTTACTGGGTTGTAATAAAAAGGTTGACCACATCAGATTTCCAACAACAAACTTTGACGTGGTACCCTGAAACCTACCAACCCAGTTAAGGTATATAATATATCCAAAACTGGAGAGATAAAATGACAACAGGTATAAGAGAATAAATGATACTTTATCAAATAATATTTAGTTTTTTTCCTACTTCTGCAAAAGCCGCAACAGCCTGATCAATATGCTCTTTGCTATGAGCTGCTGACATTTGTGTTCTTATTCTGGCCTTGTTTTTAGGTACAACAGGAAATGAAAACCCGGTTACATAAATTCCTCTTTGCATCATTTCACCAGCAAAATGTTTTGTTAAAGCTGCATCACCAAGCATAACCGGAATAATCGGATGATCCTGACCGGCCAGATTAAAACCCAGTGATGTCATTTTTTGACGAAAACGGGCACTGTTCTCGTGTATTTTTTTACGTAAATCGTGACTGTTTTCAAGTATTTCAAAAACAGCTATGGATGTAGCAGCAATAACCGGACAAAGTGTATTAGAGAAAAGATAAGGTCTTGAACGGTTTCTTAACCAATCAATAACTTCTTTACGACCACTGGTATAACCTCCGGAAGCACCTCCCAGCGCTTTGCCCAGCGTACCTGTAATAATATCTACACGATCTTTTACACCACAATACTCATGAGTTCCTCGTCCATGTTCTCCGATAAAACCCGCAGCATGACAATCATCTACCATCACAAGTGCATTATATTTGTCTGCCCGATCACAGATACCGTTAAGATTTGCTATGATTCCATCCATAGAAAAAACACCATCGGTAGCAATTAATTTATGGCGTGCGTTATCGGCATCAGCCTGTTTAAGTTTTTGCTCTAAATCATCCATGCAATTATTTTGATAACGATAACGTTTGGCTTTACATAACCGAACACCATCAATAATACTGGCATGATTTAATGAGTCACTGATAATAGCATCTTCGGGACCCAGAATCGTCTCAAAAAGTCCGGTATTAGCATCAAAACAGGAAGAATAAAGAATAGTGTCTTCCAGCTGCAGAAATGCAGATATTTTAGCTTCCAGCTCTTTATGGATATTCTGTGTTCCACAGATAAACCTTACCGATGCCATTCCATATCCATACTGCTCTAAGGCGTCTTTAGCTTTTTGAATCAATATCGGGGAATTAGCCAGACCAAGGTAATTGTTGGCACAAAAATTTAATACCTTTGTACCTGTATCAATGTCAACAACAGCTTGTTGCTGACCCTGTATAACATGCTCTTCTTTATATAAACTTTCTTTTTTTAGATTTTCAGTCTCGTGTTTAAGATGGGCGTAAAATTTTTCTTTCATAATTTTTTTTCCAAACGTATTTAAACTGACTATGTAGTCTTTGCAAGAAATAAAAACTGCCACTGGTCATTATATAAAAAATCTAAACTTTTTTGAAAAATAAATTATAAATAACTTTTATTTTGGAGTAACATGCTGTTTATAAAAAGGAAATTACTGTATTTTACCGATAATGTACTTTGTTTTGAAAAATTATTTTTTTGAATTAAATGGAATAATGCTAATAGCTGATAAAAATTTTATTGTGTGAGTTAAAAAGATAATGTTAACCTGAAAATATGAGTGTAAAAGCGCTTAGTTAATAGAATCTAATAACTATAGTACAATGAACAATCAGTACTATAATTCAACACATTGATAATACATCACTACAATTACTAACCCTTGTAGCGGCATACTATGAAGGAAATAGTAAGTGAGGTTTGGATGAGTATGAAACAACTAATAAAAATTAAATATTACCTGCTTTCATCTCTGTTGTTTTTTTTAGTGCTTTCAGTTTCTTTAACGACAGCAGCTGAATCTGGTTTAAAACCTACACTGGCACAAGCTATAGCAGCAATAAATACTGTACAAATACTTTCACGCCATGCTTATGAATCATTACCGTTAAACAATAAAGCATCTGACCGTTTTCTTAAAGCTTATCTCAATACACTTGATCCGCAGAAATCTTTTTTTCTTTTAGCTGATATTGCTTATTTAAAGAAAAATAGCCATCGGCTTATTCATGATTTAAAAAAAGGTAAGATTGAACGCGGATTTTCAATATTTGAGTTATATCGGCAACACTATATCCGTTATCTTAGCTATCAACTCAAACTTATTAATGATGGATTGCAAAACTTAAATTTTAATTCAAAGCGTGAACTTTATATTGACCGAAAAAATATGCAGTGGCTGGCTGATACAAAAAGTCAATATGTGCTATGGAAAAAACAGTTAATAAATACTGTTATCAATGAAATGCTCAACGGGAAAAACATGTCAGAGATAAGTATACAGTTAAAAAACCGTTATCAAAATCAATTACACCAACTTAACCAAATAAACGCTGAAGATGTATTTCAGTTGTACATTAATGCATTTACAATGTTGTATGATCCACATACACAGTATTTTTCACCGTTAAGAGCACAAAACTTCAATATAGATATGAGCTTATCATTTGAAGGTATTGGTGCCATTTTACAATATAATAATGGTCATATAAAAATAGAAAAGATCATCTCCGGAGGTCCTGTTGCTAAAACAGGTCACCTAAAACCGGGGGATAAAATTATAGCTATTGCTGAGGGAGTTAATGGAAAGTTTAAAGATATTGTAGGTATGCGTTTGAATGATGTAGTAAAACTTCTTCGGGGTCCAAAAGGCAGTATTGTTCGACTTGAAGTAATTTCATCAGACCAGCAACGAAAAGCCAAAATATACTCTGTTGTACGAGATATAATTAAATTAAAAGAACAGTCAGCAAAAGCAAAAACATTTATGATTCGGCATAATAATAAAAATTATAAAATAGGAATATTACAAATCCCCGGTTTTTACCTTGACTTTAAAGCATTTACAGCCGGTAAAAATGATTATAAAAGTACCACAAGAGATGTTAAAGAATTATTAAAAAAATTAAAAAATGAAAATGTAGATGGCATTATAATTGATTTAAGAGGAAATAGTGGGGGATCTTTGCAAGAAGCTATTGATTTAACTGGTCTGTTTATTCCAGCAAGTGATGCTGTTATTGCACGTGACAATCAACAGAGAACAGAAAGGTTTTTTAGTAAAAGAAAAAATCCGGTTTACACAGGTCTTCTGGCTGTGTTAGTGGACAGACTAAGCGCCTCTGCTTCTGAAATATTTACCGCAGCAATGCAGGATTACAACAGAGCAATTATTATTGGCAGTAAAACTTATGGAAAAGGTTCAGTACAAACATTGCAACCACTTAATGAAGGACAATTAAAATTTACCGTAGCAAAATTTTATCGTGTTTCAGGCAAAAGCATACAAAATAAAGGAATAGTTCCTGACATTGAGTTTCCGGCACTTTTTGATGATGAAGCAATTGGTGAAAATACACTACTCAATGCACTACCCTGGGATATAATAAAACCTACCAGCTATAAACCGCTTCCATCTTTACAAAAAAAGATAAGTTGCTTAAATAAAAATTTCAAACAAAGAGAAAAACTTTTACCTTTTTTTCAGTATGTAAAATCATTACGCTTGCTGAATAAAAAACAAAAAAGCAAAGAAACGACAATTAGTCTGAATTTGAAAAACAGAGAAAAGGAATTTTATCTGCTACAAAATGAATATTTAGCCATAAAGAATCAATTTCGTAAGCAAATGAGGCTTCCACTATTGGAATCTGTCGATGATGTGGAAAAAAAACATAGTGAATTTGTACCTCCTGCTGCTGAGAAAGAGAATTCACAAAATGATGCTTTTATAAACGAAGCTCTTGTTATTTTTTCTGATTATATTGAAAAAAACAGATAAAGTATTTTTAACGTCAGAAGATAAGTATTATTGATTTGTAAGTTTACCCACAAGTACATCTCCGATTCTTTATAGAACAAAATGCCTGATCAAAAGAGCTGGTTTTTGAGTCATAAAAAAGTAGAGATTTTATATAACTTTCATCACTTTTCAGCAGGTACGTAAGCCTTGCATCTGCAGTGTGGCTATATAAAAGTATTGGTCATGAAACTTTTATAACATTTATTTTTTTTTTTATGCTATTTTAGTATTTGTTTCACATAGAAAAGGTTCTTATCTTAGTCTAGCATTGTATATCAGATAACTATCACTTGATCTTTTACACTTTTGCACTTGATCTTTTACACTTTTGTGGCTTACATTTTAAATTTAAGTGTACAAGAGTATTTATCAACAACAGAAATAACTGGATCAAAATATCTGAAGTAACGATATGCAAACCAAATTTTATTTTTCACCAAAGTTCTTTAAATTTATAATTTCTTTGTATGGATAAAGAGTCGCATTTTACAAAATAATGTCTGTTAAAATACTGCTCATTGATTTGTAACAAAGAATAACATTTTGTCGTATCAAATTTGATGTTAAACCACTGTGTTTCTAAAACAAAAATTCATATAAACCACTGTAAGACTCACCCGACTAATTAATTTTGAACCAATAAGCTAACTTCGAAAATTTTTATGCACTAATGATTTTTACTATTTTAGTATGCAGCTGAATATTGAATATACAACTAATCGAAAAGTTTTTATGTATGTTAACAGAGGTGATTTTTTTTCAGATCTTGCGGAGTGACAGATTTTTTTAGTTCATAACTGGAAATTTCAAAAAAATCAATTCCATTTAAATTAACATTGTCGTTCATTAACAAAAAAATGCTGTTAACTTAAATTTATTTTATTAATTATGAAAAACACAAAAAAATATTAGAAAAGCTGATAATTTTTAATGTAATTTATTAAGATTTGGTTGTATAAATTACACTTCGAGAATATTTTACCGTATTTTTTTATTCACAGCAATTCACGGGAGAATGTAAATATGTAGTCATCGAATTAATCTTAAATAATATTGAAGCTTCTGAATAATTTGTGAAAACACTAAAAATTAATAGGTTTCACGGAAGTGTGTAAAGCATGAAAAAATTTTTAGACATGCAGTAAATTATTGCTTATATAGAGGTGTTATGCTAAGTCACTGAAATTAACTAAATGCTTCTGTGATTTATTTTTGTAAAACCAGCCTCCATGATTTTGCTGACTAAGAATGGTCTTTATATGCTGTTTTGTAATTATAGCGTTAATTTTTGTCTCAGTTATTATTGTATTTAACTACCTTTGCTTTAAAAATTGTATTTTTATGAGATAAATAAACATAATCGAGGTTAATAAAGCATACAGATTTTTTTTAATAAATGTTAATAAGTAAAAACAGTAAAAAGTTTTGATAAGTAATGTGTTGTAAATAGTTGATGTTTCATTTGTAATCATTTTCAACTAATACATTTGAGAAGTAACTTTTTAAAATGAGCAGTTAACAAAATTTTTTCAAACAAAGCTGTTGTTAAAAACGGAATGGTTTTTAACATAAAAAATTCGCTAATATTAAACATACTGATAATTATTTTACTTTTAATAAATTAATCAACAATTTATATTGGATAAAATTATGATTTCATATATTAAATTTCGCAAAAAAGAAAAAAAATTAACGGCAGGGTTATTCTTAGTTCTTTCTTCTTTAGGTGTGTCAGCTTATTCAGCTGGTACTAATCAGCCTGCTGCTAATGCTATTCCAAATTTAAGTAATATTGTCGTTGTTGCGCCTAAGCACAGTGGTGAAGAAGGTGCTCCTTTCTATGCAAATAATGTCCAACTGGAACCTCTGGATGTTTATTTTTGTTTTGATTCAACACCTCCTCCAAGCTTATCGATGAGTGATATGTCTTTTTATACCATGAAAGGAGGATCAGGAGAAGGATCTAAGCATGTTGTAAAATTAAATACTGATACAGCTAATGATCAGGGTTTTTTTCTATACGACAATACATCAGATTATTACAAAATGTATACCAGTATGGGCTTCACTATGGATGGTGGTGTCTATGTTGGAAAAAGATATCAGTTACAGGGTGTTAACGGCACTTATGGAGATGGTGGCAACACTCCCGGAAGTGGTGGTAAGACTCCTCCGACAGGGGGTGGTGATACTCCGACAGGGGGTGGTGATACTCCGGCAGGGGGTAGCGATACTCCTGCAGATGGTGGTGATACTCCCGGAGGTGGTGGCGACACTTCAGCTTGTAGCGGTAAAAACTTTATTGAAAAGAGTCTTTTCATCAGAGCTCAACAAAAACCCGGCGTATTTAATTTCCTGATAACAGCAAAAAATGATGCAGGTGATACTATTTCATCAGATGCCAGTGCTAATAATTATGTGACAATGCCTCCATTACAATACAGTAAAACTTATTTTAATTTTTACATTAAAGATTTTGGCAAACAAAATGAACTGATATATAAAAGAACACCCAACAGCGCTAAAGGTGGTGCAGAGAGTGCATACAAACGTCAGCAAGATGGTAATCAAGATTATCTGTTCAACTTTGATCCTGAAAACGGAGATAACTGGCAGCAAGTGAGGTATAATAGTGCTGGTAATCCTCACAAAGGTGATAAGAATGTTTACTTTACCAGATCACCAATTAATGGATCTGCTTTCGATAAACTTACACTCAATATGGTTAATGGTGATAATGGCAAAACCAAAGCACATGGTCTGCATACATGGTGGGGCTTGCTAACCGGTATGCAAACAGATGGTCTGTATGCTCCTCCGCTAATTTCTGTAGCTCCACAACATGCCTCTGTAGCTTCTACCGGACAAGCAGGAAATCTGCTTTGTTATGAACACACCACTACCAATCACTGGTCAGTTCAATACCTCTGGAATGTTTCTAAAGTCCTTGAGAGTCAATCCAAGGGTGGTTATTATAAACAAGGTGTTTATAAATATGAAACATTAACAGGAGGAATTGGATTACCTGCTGACACCGTGGGTGACCCGTCAATGTTTTGGATACAAACGATTATGAACCATTATAATAATGGTTCTCAACATAAATATGGTTGTGATGCCAGAGATCATGTGACACTTATCGGTTATGACACTTATGGTAATGAGTTTTTGATGAAGATGTTGCCTCGTATAGGTAAGTCTGGTGCAGAGATAGATTACATACAAACTGTTAATCCTTATGATCGTTATCGTCCAACGCCATAATTTTCAGATATCAGTTTACTGAACAAAACTTAATTTTAACGACAGGAGATAATCTGAAAAAAATATAAAAATTGAGATGAATGTTATTCACCACAAAAAAACGACAAACTAAAAATAGTTGTAAGTTCTATTCTGATGTGTAGCATTCGTCTTTTTAATATCAGTCTTCAATATTATCTGCTGCAATTACCTGATTTGATATGAAACAGGCATACCTGTTTTCTCAGTCCCTCCCTAAAAAACAACAAACAAAAAGTTTTTCACTTCAGAAATTATCAGAAATACCGGATTTGCTGCCATTATAGTTTCTTTTTTATGCAACGGATTATCATCTAAAGCAGTATAAAGTAGTTTATCGAAACCAACAAAGTAGTTCATCACTCAAAAAAAACGACTTTAGAAGTATGTTTTTAGCTGAATTTCGAGCAAAAATGTGACATCTTCCATTAAGCTAAAATTACTTTTACCAATATACACTAATAATTTGAACTATTTAGTATACAGCCACTCTAAGAATTTGTATGCATGTTAATAAAGATAGTTTTTTAACAAGGCTTATAGACAACAGATGTTTTAATTTACACATAAAATAGAAGATTAAAAAAAACATCTGGCGTTGCTTAAATTTATCGTTTATCAACACAAAAGTCTTGTTAAGTTAAATTTATTCGGTTAACGATGAAAACAAGAAAAGATGCTTAAAACAGATAATAAATTTTGGTGTAGTTTATCAGTTTTTGGTTGTATAAATTACACATGTGAAAATACTTTGATGTATTTTATTTTTTGTTAACAGCAATACACAGGAGATATAAAGATGTAATCATTTAACTGGTTTTAAATAATATTGGAGCTTGTGAATAATTTTTGGTAATACTGAAAATTAACAAAATCCAGGGAAGCGTGTAAAGCTTAAAAAATATTTTAGACATGCAGTAAATTATTATTTTTAGAGGTGTGATATTGAATTGCTAGAATCGACTAATAATTCGATAACTTGTTTGTATAAAAACAACCTGTGTTTTTTACTGACTAAGAATGATTTTTATCTGCTTTTTTATAATTGTAAAATTAGTTTTTGTCTCTGTTATTGTCATTTAAATATTAGATTTATTTTGAAAATTATGTTTTATGAGGCAAACAAGAATGATCGAGGTTAACTAAGACAGACAAAATTTTTTTCAATAAATGTTAATAAATAAAAATAGTGCTTTGGAAAGTTTTGAAAAATGGTGAATTGTAAATAGTTAATGTTTAATTTGTAGTTATTTTTAACCAATACATTTGAGCAGTAACCGTTTAGAGTGAGCAGTTGACAATTTTTTTTCGAATGCCGCTGTTGATAAAGACGTAATAGTTTTTAACAAAAAAAATTTACTAGCATTAAATAACAATTATTTTACTTTTAACAAATTAATCAACAACTTTTATTGGATAAAATTATGATTTCATATACCAAGTTTCGCAAAAAAGAAAAAAAATTAATGACAGGATTATTATTAGTCCTTACTTCTTTAGGTGTATCAGCCTATGCTGATAATACTGTTAACCCCAAAGCCATTGCAGGTTTGGATAGTATTGTCGTTGTCGCACCTAAACATACTGGTGAAGAAGGTGCTCCTTTCTATGCAAATAATATCCAGCTGGAACCTCTGAATGTTTATTTTTGTTTTGATTCCACACCTCCTGCAAGCATATCAATGGATAAGCTCTCTTTTTATACAATGCAGGGCG
>JAPORK010000492.1 GCA_026710285.1 Endozoicomonadaceae bacterium
CTATCCCTGTGTTCAAGCAATACAGGAAAGTGAAAAAAAAGGGCAAAATGATGATCATGATAATTCGCATGATATAGCGAGCCAAAGTTCAGAGGGCATTGTTTTATCGGAAGTATACGAACCGCCACAACTTCTTTCAGAATTAATGAGAGCATTACCCCTTCATAAAAGAAAAACATTTTTAGAAAAGATTTTAGTCTCTGCTCACAAGGGAGTTTTTGACTTCATAGCAAAAGCAGATGACAAACAGCTTACGTTAATGAATATTTATATTCAGTCATCACATACACAAAGAAACACTGCCATTGGGTTGTTAGCGTCTACTTTAGAGGAAGATCCTCAAAATAAACAGCCGCTCAGGCAGTTATATATACCTCCTAATGAAAATGAAACATTATCAAAAGAGGCAGGGCTTTATGCATTTTATGTTCACGGTCAAAAAAAATTCTTCCCTCATGTGACTACTGAACAACTGACTCATACCCTTGTTGTAATGATAAATGCAGGACTGGCAGCAATATACCCAATTGGTCTTATTATAGGAGGAGCTGCACAAGTCTGTGATACTTCTGTTGGAAGACAATGTATAACAGCACTGTTGAGTCTTATCTCAAGACTCAATATAACAGAGTTACTGCAAAATGCAGTATCACCTGATCAGTTACAATCACTAACTCATGAAAATGTTATCGAATTGATCACAAATGGTAGTTTACCGCTGAATACATTATCATTGCAAAATGTGAATTTTACAGAGGAAAGTTTTTTTAGTGTAAATCCTATGAGAGGAGCGTTAATCGAATATACCATTGATCACCAACAGGTATTGCTTGCTCTTGGATTGCTGTTTAGTTTAAACTATCTTGATTCTTTGACTCGCAGGACTCTGCTACCTGTATTATTAAGATTAAGTGATAAAATACAATCTTTGTATAATAAGTGTTTTATTAACAAAACACTAATCTCTGCCTCTCGCCTTAATCAGGTCATTGATAAATTAGTTGAGAACGGACTAAATGTCTCTGTTGCTAATATAGCTATAAAAAACTTAAATAAAAAAAATATTGATTTAGAAGCATTTTTAGCAGGCATTATGCAGGCAGATGTAAAGAGTTTTATTCTGGCTCTGAAAGATATTTCGATTAAAAACCCAGATAAATACGAGCAAATTTACCCGGCTATGAAAAATGTTTTACTCTCCACACACAGTGCATTACCACCTCAGACAGAAAGCCATCGTAATGTAATACAAGATATTCGTGATCTTATAAATCATCGTGGGGACCGACCTAAATTGATTGCAAATATTGCTGCAAATATAACAAATGTTTTTTTAACAGCTGGGCTTATTTATGGTATGGTCATCTGGGCTGACATTGTTCTGAGTTTACAGCCAACAGCGTTTCTTGATGATGTCGATTTTGGTCTTGTATGCAACAGTTGGCATTCATTACAACATACTCATGATGGAAACAACTGTACACTGGTAAACGGTACAGTAAAAGATGCTGAATGGCCATTTTTTTACGAGGCTGCATTTGATTTTACTTTAATATCTGCATCACTGCTTTCTACCAATATGCGGAAACTATCCAGAGGAGGCTTTCAGTTAACCTATAATATGATAGCAACACTTTTCAGACTGGCACTTTACTGGAGATGTTGTGTACAACCCTCTATACCTGAATATATTAATGGTAATGCAACAGATGATGCTGATGGTGAAGGTTGTGAAGAGATAAATGATCTGCAACATACAGAAACATGTTTCAGCCACCATGAAGAAGGGTATAATACTCCTGCACCGAAAGAAGTAATTATTGACTTAGAGGGTAGCATGAAATGCCTTACAGTATCTTCTACCGACGACCAGGCAGAGCATATGGATGATATTGATGAGAACAGTCAATAATGATGCCGTTATACCAACCTTTGCCAGGTGCACATTGCGGGCTGAGCTTGTCGAAGCCTGCGGTTTTATGCCAAAAGGCTGGATATTCGTTAGCAGGCAACCTGCCAGGATAAAAACCAGCATTTAAAAAATGTGACTAAGAGACAGCCCTAAAGGAAGGGATCTCTGGCGCAAAATTGATGCGTTATCATAAGCATAAATAACTTTTATTGATCAAGAAAAACTTTTTTCCCTCGCTTCGATACTTAATGGTTGACCTGATGCCAAAAAACGGTTGAACATCATTAGTGAATTATTGTAATGACTTGGTGATGGTTCTTGCTTGTAGATTTCCATCATTGACCAGACATTTTCATGTAATTTGTTATCATAATCACCATGCGACTTCTGGTAGGCGGCAATTTTTTCTAGTCTCTTTGTAAATTCTTGTGAAATATTCTTTTTTCTGTCAGTGATATTGAATAATATTTGTTTTAAGCTTTTTTCATGTTTCAGTAAAAAATTCTTCCAGTAATCACCACAATACATGGAGTCAACTATTAATGCAGTTTCTTCCATGCTTTTCACATCATTGCTCGCATGTCCGTTGGTTGCCCAGCCATTATAGCATCTCAATATATAAGATAATGTATTTGTACCAAGGGTCTCACTGATAACTTGTGATTTAGAATGCTTACCCTCAACCTTTACTCTAATGTCACCGGCGGGTGTTCCTGCAACAGGAATTTCTGGTGTTGTTCCTCCCAGTACTCTGTTAAAATAAATACGTCCATACTGTAATACATATTTACGCTCTCCTTCAGGACGAATAAATTGGAAATGAACAGTTATACTCCCGGATACAATAGGGAACGACATATCTATAGGCAGAGAATCTTCAAAATAGGCATCTGTAATATCTATATCATCTTCAGATAGAAAAAGTTGTTGTGCAAAGCTTATAATATCAGAGACTCTCACTCCCACCTCTCCTTTAATAATATATGATTTATATACACCATTCATATCCTCATTGTAATGGTTTTTCACTATTTCTTTACGAACATCACAGGATAAAATGGCCGGTATATATGGTATAGACGGGTCCACTCTGATATCTGCATTTAATTCATGTTTTGTAGATTGGCAATAAGAGGTAATTGAAAGTTTATTTTTTCTTGCTTTGTTGGATAAGTGTATTGGAGGTGACCAAAAGAGCTGCTCCAGATTTTGTAAGTGCATGAGTGTTTTGTTATCCACATCTGGCAGATTATTACTTAAACAGACATGTGTTGTTATGGCGGACAGAATAAATTCAGCACGACCATTACAGTTTCTTTTTTGCTCCATACAATGTTTTAATCTTGCGAGCTCTTTTTTATTTGTCTTGTTTGTATTAAACATCTTTGCATTATCATATTCGTTGACTACATTGCAATAAGCTTCCAGTTGATTAGCATTTTTTGTTATTGCTTCTAGCAGCGTGTCCGCAATTGCTTTCTGGTCATCTCCATGCATTATACCAGTAAGCCATTGATCTGCACCAACGCCAGAATATACTTCCGTGCCCGTATCGAAAAAAAGATGTTTTATGTATTCTCTCCACACTTCAGGAGATTTTTTTCTGGCGTCCATAATATGCGTATAGCGACAAAATTTAGTAGATGAACAGGCAACTGAACCGCCTACCCCGAAATTTATATCTCCTTCACCCACTGTTGCTTTGAAAACTGCCATTGCTTCTCCCTTACATTTTCTGGACTTAAAGGTAAGAAAGTTAATGTGCTGTTCAGGTTTAATAATTAATTGATCTTCTGGTTTAATTACCCCTAACATAGTCAGATGCAATCTTAATTCATTTAGCGTTTGCAGCAAATCTATATGAGCATTATTTGCTTTATTTATAGCAGTTATTCTTTTTATGCTTTTCCTTATATTGGCTCCTGGGTTGATTATTTGTTGTAACATGTCATTAGCATGAAAGTCGATGAAATCATGAGCATTTGCGAAAACACGCCCCTTCCCCGCTGCAACTGTTCCGCTGATGTTGAGCTGCAAGCTTAGTTTTTCATCTTCACTTACGATGCCAGCCAGGGCTCCAGCTTTAAATGAAAGTGCTTTTTTAACCTCAATTTGATGGTGATCTTTAACAGATATCTTTAAATTAAATAACAGTTTTACATTAGCTTTTACAGTATATGCCAATGCTGCACCCACTTCAAAACCAAGTGAAATATGCACATTGTTTCCGCCTTTTAATAAAAACGAGACAAGTGATTTGCTTAGTTTTTCTTTGAGTTCATCAGCAGCATAATCATATATGCGCCAACAGATATGCTTTTGCAGTAATTCAAGTGGTTTATGTAGTTGGTATATTTTTTTTATCTCGCTGTTTTTTAGTAAAACTTTTATTATCTGGTTGAGGGCGATAATCTGCTCTTTTTCTTTTGTTGTTGTGGTTTCTTTATCTGTTGCATTCTCAATATTTTCAAACGCCTGGTGAAAAATTTCTTTTAGATTTTCATCATTAGACACAGCTCTGGTTTCATTCAGCTTATGTAATGTTTCCTTAACAATTCTAATGAGTGTATCAGATGATGATAAGTCAATATCTCTCAGTAATTTTTCTGCGTTCCACTGCAAAATATGATTAGATGTTTTTTGTGTAATTAATTTTTCTAATTTATAAACACATTTAAAGATTTTTTTCAAATCATCCTGGGTGAATGGTTCACTGTTTTTTACATAACTCTTTATCCATGCAGTGTCCAGTATTACATTTAAAGTTTTAGCCCGGTATTTTTTTAACTCTTTAGCTGTTTTTGCGTCCAGTACTCCATTGTCAACCATGGTATTGATTTTTTCTTCTGTATCAGATAACTTCTCCTGCGGTAACTGCATGTTATGGATGATATTATCATTTTCTGTACATACAGCTTTTTGACACACCACAAAAAAGAGAATTAAAATTTTAAAACAGAAGATTAGATGTCTGATCATAAGATTATAACAAGTGATTGATTAGTTTATCAAAGTTATACAATATCATATTCAGGGTTATCCCACCTAAATGTTTTCACAAGCGATACTGTTCATACCAGCATTATTTAAATTTGGAATTTTTATAAAGACATGTTCATATTCTCAACACTTTGGATAATTTTGTAAGCTGTTAATTTTAAAAGGGATTTACTTATAAAAGATAATGGAAGTGCAGGTAAAAGCTTCACCTTACCTGATAAGATATGTTTGAAAATAATGAAACAAAACATAGTATATTTTGCAAAAAAATCTCTGAATTAAGGTTATGGTAATAAGCAAAAGAACAGATTAGTGATTTTGTTACACGAGGATGTTTATTTTTAATCTGTCTTTAGGAAGCGTTGACAATAAGTTGTTTGACTGACAAATTAATACTGTTTAACGCGAAGCCACTACAAATTGAGTAATAAATTAATAGATGCGCCAAAAAAGTAAGCTAAAAACACGTGAATTTTTATTCAGGCATTCTAGCTTACACATCACCTGATTTCAACACCATAAAACTACAGCTTGCTATAAGATAAAAAATAAACACTCCCCACCACCGATGACATAAACCTGCCATTATTTATAATTATCATAGTTATTCGGTAAGTTTTAAATGTTTATACCTCTTTACAACAAAATTTTATGCGTGGATTCAGGTAAAAATAAAAATCATTGTTTTTGTTTTTTTATTGTTTGTTATGGTTGCTTAACCCCTCTGAAAAGTTACTAAATATCCCAGTTTTTAAAATTATTAAACTACAGCCTCTTTTATGTAGCATGCCAAACATATAAATACACAAAAAACCAGTTATCCAGTTTTATCTTTACTCTGATCATACAAAGCGAATCATATCTTTATGGTATGATCATCGTAATAACTCTAATATTCTGATTTCTTTATATGTAAAAAATTCTTAGTTATAGTGTGACAACAAATGACTGTTACATACTTTTGTTATCACTAATTTTTATACAGCTTTGTTTGTTATTTTTCTGAATCATGCTTTTTGTCATGATCATCTTCATTTTTCTTTTTATAGGCTGTCGCCGCTTTATCCACTGCTTGTTGTAGCGCCTCAACTGCCGCCTTAACTCCTGCCCTGGGATTAGCAGGATATCCGGAGAATACGGTGAGATTACTTCTGTCTATGTTTTCTGCAGGTAGAACAACAAGGAAAGGTGTTCCCATAATACCCAGGTCGTTACCCAGAGACATATTTTTGTGAACTGAATCAATTAACTCTACTTTACCTTTAAATTTATCAGGCTTCGCATGTTTTCCCAAGCGTATTTTTAAATCTTTTGCTACTTTGTTAACATCCTCAATAGTCAGCTTGCCTTCATCTTTACCTGTTGCAAAAATTGCATTGTGGTATTTATGATAAAGATCACTTCCCCCCTGATCAAAAGCGAGAGTGCTAACGTTTGCCGCATAATCAGATGTAGACCATTCGCTGCCAAAAATAGGATAATCTTTAAAAATAACTTTAATGTCAGGGTTATCTTTTATTAATTGTTCGACGGCAGGAGCCACTTTACTGCAGTAAGAACACTGATAGTCAAAAAACTCAATGACAACTACTTTTGCATCCTTTGGACCAACGTAAGGTGTATCCGGATTGTGCAGCAACTCTTTGAGCGTTTTGTTTTCTGCTTTTTTTCCTTTTTCTTCTTCACCTATGATCCGTTTCACATAGCTGTCGTGCTGTTGTTTTATCTGTTTTTCTTGTAAATTCCTGCTTGCCTGTATTAGAAATTCAGGGTGTTTAACGAGATACTCAGATGCAATTTCACCTATCTGTTCAGCTTCTTCTTTAGAAAAAGTATGTGCACCTAATGGACCCATTACCAAAAAAGAAAAAAGCGTCAAAGTCAATATTGTTAATAATCGAATCATACAACTAATCCTACATTCAATTAATCAAATTTTATTAGTACTAATTTTTTTACTTTAATAGAATCTCACCGCTCAGACTTATCTGTTTTTTTTAATTGAAGATCTGTTTGGTGTCAACCTCTTAAACACTGGGTTTAATTTTTGTTGTTTTTGTTATTAACTGGTTTTTGATGTGTGCAAGACAGCAACACCACTTAATGAACAAAAGTATAGCTTTTGTTAGAAAAAAAGTTATTTTTAATCAAAATCTTTTACATTTTTTTGTTTTAATTTAAAAATAACTTGTACAACGTCTGTTATTTTTAAAAATAACAATATAAAATAATCTTTTACTTTTTTTTGGTAAAGAGCTGGGAATATGGCAAAAAACAAATCACGAAAGGCTTACGTTTGTACTGAGTGCGGCAGTGATTCCGGTAAGTGGCAAGGGCAGTGTCCTGACTGTAAAGCCTGGAATACAATTAAGGAGATTAATCTGGGGTCTGTTTCGTCTGCTTTGACATCTGATCATTATGCAGGTTTTGCTGGTGCTTCTTCCTCATTGCAAAAATTATGTGATATCAGCGTTGAAAATACGCCAAGGTTTACCAGCGGATCAAAAGAGATGGATAGAGTATTGGGTGGTGGGTTTGTTCCTGGTAGCGCTGTGCTTATTGGTGGTCATCCAGGTGCCGGAAAAAGCACCATTTTGTTACAAATACTGTGCAACGTATCACAATCAATGCATGCACTGTATGTTTCCGGAGAAGAGTCTCTGCAACAAATTGCAGCACGGGCACACCGGTTAAATCTGCCGGTCAACAAACTTTCTCTGCTGGCAGAAACCTCTGTAGAAAAGATTGTTGAGGTTGCAAAAACCGAAAAGCTTGGTATTTTGGTTATTGATTCTGTTCAGGTAATGTGTATCAGTGGTGTGGAGTCTGCTCCGGGGGGTATCGCCCAGGTAAGAGAGTCTGCCGCTTTTCTTACCCGTTATGCAAAACAGTCCGGAACCGTCATCATCCTGGTAGGACATGTAACTAAAGACCACACGCTGGCCGGACCTATGACGCTGGCACATATTGTTGATACACAATTGATGCTCGACAATACTGACGACAGCCGTTTTAGGATGATGCGTGCTACAAAAAATCGCTTTGGGCAGGTAAATGAGCTGGGTATTTTTGCAATGACAGAAACAGGACTTAAAGAGATAAAAAATCCTTCAGCCATATTTGTAAATCGCTCTAAAGAAGACGCACCAGGTAGTATTATTAATGTGCTTTGGGAGGGAACCCGTCCCTTGCTGGTTGAGATACAAGCATTAGTTGTTGATTCACAACTGGGAAACCCTCGTCGTGTTACTGTAGGTACAGATCAAAACAGGCTAGCAATGCTGTTAGCTATTCTTGCCAGGCATGGTAAAACTTTTACTGTTAACCAGGATGTATTTATTAATGTAGTTGGTGGTGTGCGTATTACAGAAACCAGCGCTGATCTTGCCTGTCTGTTGGCTGTTGTTTCCAGCATGAGAAATATATTAATTCCTAAAAACATGATTGCTTTCGGAGAGGTCGGTCTGGCTGGTGAAATTAGACCTGTTTCCAGTGGGCTGGAGCGCATTACTGAAGCAGCAAAACATGGGTTTACAAAAGCAATCATTCCGTATGCAAACAAACCCAAAAACACCATCTCATCCATTGAAGTTATCGGTGTAAAAACACTCTCAGAAGCACTTGATGTACTTTGATATGATTTTTTAGAAATAACTGAACCTCTATCAGGTAAAAAATTCTGCATGCAGAGAAATAACAAAAAATTATTATCTGATGTTGCGAAATATACTGTCAAAAACTTCTAGCTTGTCAAAGGCTTGCCTGATAGCCGTCATATACAATTGAGATCACTACAGGTCAGATAAAGTATACCCGTACTACTGTTTTTGTTTGTAAAGATCTGGCAATGAAAGAAAACAGGAAATTTTATTCCTTTCATCCATAACTTCCGTGGATACCCTTCCGGATAATTGCGTGAATCAATACGTACAAAATTCCTGGATTGTATCATCCACCATTAGAGCTGCATCATCTGATTCTATTTGCCTAACAGTACTTTTTACTTCTTTCCACAGGTTTTTCGAAGTCTACTTTCTTTCAGCAATAAAACAACTGATTTTATCATGGCTGACAAAACCATCCAGTAGCTGTATTTTGATTAAACGAACTAATAAGATAGTCACTATATAAATCAAGTAGTTGTTTATTCATGGAATGCATTATACAATACATTAATCTCATAAAAAAGCATTACTGCGTAACATCATTTATTATTCTGTTTGTTGAGTTTTTCAGAAGGTTGACTATACTGCTTTCCTGAAAGCTGAAGATTATTTTTTTTTGTAGACTGTAATACTTCCTCTGGCGTATAAAGTTATTTTTGCTTAATATGAATAACCAGAGCGTTGAACTATTTAAAAGTGCATATTATTTAGTAAATATGAAATTTCATACACATATTGTACATCTTTTTTCTGCTTTCATGCTGTAACGATACAAAGCATCATTAAAACTTGTAATTAATTTTTATGATGTTTTGTTTTAAAAAGCAATGGCTATAATGGCAGATATCCTGATAATTTAAAAAAACTGTTCTTAATAATCACAAATATTACAGCCACATAACTAAAATTTTAATTGTTATTCTGTATAAGGAGTAGCAATAAACTGCAAGACCTCGTCTGTTTAACTCTCATTAACCACAAAAAAACATCTTGCACTAAATTTGTGCTGGATTACGGTAATAATTTTCGGAGATTTTCAATGAAAAAAAGACATTTTATCACTTCAGTTGCTTTGTTGTGTGGTTTTATGCTGACTTTGATGAGTGAAGCAAATGCCAATTATAAAGCAGGAAAAAATCGTCTCAAGGATAACGATCAACCCGCTTTAATTAAACCTGCTTTAACAGGCGTATGGAAAAGCGAGTGTGGTTCGTCATTAACAATAACTTCCACTCCAACTAATCACATGTTAACAGGAGCATATATAACCAAATGTAAAAAAATGCGAAAATGTGTAAATAAACCACTTCCCTTAATAGGTCTTGTAAATGGTAATGCTGCTTCATTGATGGTTGATTTTTCTTCCTGCCATCCTGACCTTGTAATGACTATGACCGGCTTTATAGGTAGTGACCAGCAACTTCATGCAATGCACACATGGCTTTCAAAGAGCGAGACTAAAGGAAAGTATTACATGACCCACTCGGCTGTTTATAAAAAGAGTAAAAAATAAATTTTCATTACTTTGATTTTAAGTTTTAACAGTGCTGACATTCTTTCAATATTTAATAGGGTGTCGGTACTGTTTTTATAAAGCTTGTTATCAGTTTATTCATTTTCCACCAAACAGATGTTTATGCAAAGACTCATAGCTACAAATACTTAGAATATAAGTATTTGTACTGATTGATTTTTGGTGTTGTATCAGGTTATTGTATGTGGTTCGCTCTAAATAATAAGTAACAGCTCAGTAAAGAAGAAATTTTAACTTTATACCACTTTTAAACAGATAAATTAGTATTTTACACAGATATAATTATGGTAACTGAATCAACTCCTCCTTTTTTTGATGATAATGACACGTTTTGTGATGATATAAATACCGCAAAGACAGAAAATCAAACAGACAGCCCGGATGGCAATAAAATATCACTGCGGGAACGAAGAAATCGTTGTCACCCCTATAGAATGCGATTAAATGCAAATCAACATAAAGACAACGGAAATGGAAGGGAAAATATATCCACACAAAAAAAATATTACAACCACAAGCTTAACAAAAAAGTGTTGCAACAAACCACAGAATCAAGGCCAACAAGCCAGCATTACCTTTTCAATAAAAAAACACCCGGCGGACGCAACCATTACCAGTATAACGGGCAGAACAGATATAATAATAACCGGCGAGATGATCGGCTGTTTGTGGGTGGTTCTGCACATTACCGAAAACCGCAGATGAATAAAAACACAGCAGAGGAAAAATACTCAAACGGTTATTCATCAAATTACTATTTACGGGAAAAAAGAAAAAAGCATACAAACTCTCCGATCAATGGAGATCAAAGAGAATATGCAACCCCATCACTGATTGAAGAAATGAAACAATATAATTATACATGCAACGAGCATGACAACTTTTCAGAAAAGCACCAAAATCAAGTTAATAATACTACGAAGATATTATATAAACGACAAAAAATACAGATTAATGAACGCAAGGATGTATCTGCTGATTCAGGTCATAGCAATGCATTATCTTTTGAAAGCCTGACGGAGAATGATGAAGAAATTTAATTAAAAATCATTGCTTTCTAAAAGGTCTGTGCTGCTGCACACAAAAATTATTCAGGTGAATTTTCTTGCCAAAATGTAATTTTTATAATGTCATAGATTGAAGCATTTTAAATGCAAATATTCACAGGATGTTTTTTGCTGTTCAGGATATACCAACTTGCTATTAAGTGTATGAATACAGAATAAAAACAGGAGATGCTCTCTTTGCACAAACGCACAAAAACAATAAAACTTCAGTGGACAGCAGATGGACAACCTGTTTCGGATCAGTTTGGAGATGTATATTTTTCTAAAGAAAACGGGCTTGAAGAAACCCGCTATGTTTTTATTAAACAAAATAATCTTGCTGAGCGCTTTGCTAAAATGAAACCCGATAGCCTTTTTACCATTGGTGAAACAGGCTTTGGTACAGGACTTAATTTTTTAGCTGTATGGGCGTTTTTTAATCAG
>JAPORK010000079.1 GCA_026710285.1 Endozoicomonadaceae bacterium
ATCAGTTAACAATAACAAAAAAATTTGTAACTATTTCAGCCTGTTTGTAACTATTTCAGCCTGATATGTAAAAACATCAGATAAATGCGAAGAAGATAATAAACCAGGTTACAACAAAGGTTGCTAATATTCTATTTACAGTAACTAAATAGTCTGCATCTTCAGCAATGCAGATTTCAACAGTAGTCTTACTCGGCAACCTTTATAAACTCACCATCAACAGATACAATATGAGTATTATTATCAGGAATATCCAGCGCTTCAGGGAATGCAGACTTTACCCGATGAGTGAAGTCATCCTGAAATTTATCGGTTTCAGGATGGCAAACAATTCGATAGAACGGTTGTGAGAATGTGATCGTTTTAATAAATTCATCAGTAATAAATTTTTGAGCACTCTCTGCAGAAAGTGTATTATTGGTATGCTACTGGTATTTTGATGTTTTACTGATTTTCCGGTTACAGAGGAAGAGTAACAATCATTCGTTTGCAGACAATAATAAATCTCTTGAGTGCGTATATTTAACTATTGACAAGCCAAGACCTGAATGAAAAAATAGACTTACAGCAGAAAATATTTGTTCCTGATATACATCGCTACGATCTGCTTTATTATCGCTTTTACAACAATAAAAATTTAAATCAGAGACCTAATAAAATAACAAATGTTATATATGTATAAGCTGTCATATAAACGAATTGTTGCAGGTTTTAAAATAACGTATTGAATTAAATCGATAAAAAATATACTCTCTTTTATGCTGAAAATAATCAGTCATTTTTCTATCATATGTTTTTTATAAATCCGGAGGTTGGGTTATGGATAAAAATAATATCCTAGGTCCCCATTCACAAGGTATTGTACAAAGTTTGCAGCCAGATGATGAGATTACAGTTCAGAAAGACTATGTATCAGAAAATTTTGAAAAAGCAAAACAAGTTGTAAACACTGTTGCTGAAGATAAATTAGTAAATGGTACTGAGAATACAATACAGCACCTTAAAAACATGATAGAATATTTATCCCAGGCAGACAAGAATGCGTATTCTGATCTGTTGGAACAGTTTAAATCGAAAAAAACAAAAGAAGAAATTGGACACACCCCGGAGTATAGACTGTTTAAATCAATCGAAATGGATGGTCAACCCTGTGACCTGACATTTCGTTTAGAGGGTTCAAATAAACTATTTTATGCGATACCCCCTGATGGACAATGTAGCAAGGAGGAGTTGCTGAGTTCACTGCGACAAATTTTGGATGGGTTAAATAGTTATCGTGAAACTAGGCTTCAAAGCGAATCAGAACTTGTAAACGATAAGCTTGAAAGAAAATACAACAACCTGTTCGAGGATACAAGCTTCTTCACTGAAGATAAGAAGAATAGATTTAAAAAAGGGATGAAATTTATTGATGTCAATGTTGCGTGTAAACAAGTCAACAATAAGACAAAAATTCAAGATGTAAAAGGTCTGTGTCATAATCTTGACGATTTGCTCAAATCAAAAATTGAGCATAATCCGGAGGAAGAAAAATTTGCAGAGGAACATCATAAGTTGAAATTAGGTGATCTTGAGGAGGTTAGTTATGGTCAACTTAAAGAATTTGGAGATAGAAGGAGTAGCACCGACGGCATTGAACTTAATTCAGATCGGTGGTTGATAGATGATTCAAATGAAAGTCTCGATAGTTTTCACCGCGAAGACCTTTTAAATGAAAGTCTACCCTCAATCGGGAGTTCCTTCCTTGAAGAACCCTCTTCACGTTCATTATCTCATCTGCCTGTGGCAGATATGACATTTAGATCACAAAATAACGAAATATTAGATTCATATTCATATAAAGAAATGTCAAACACCGAAGATCTGTCTGACTCTCAATCACGTGAGAATAAAAAGGAATGGTTGAAAAAAATGCTCCAACAACCAGAATTAAAGCTAGAAAACAAAACGAAAGAAGCATTGAATACAGTAATAAATTCTTTGGAACCGGTAGACGAAAAAATTATCGACGAACTTTTACTGCGTCTAAATGATATAATATCTAAACAATGTGATATAGATGAGGTTGGTCGTACAAAACATAGTAATGACTTGACAGAAGAAGATATCAACAACACAATTAGGCAGAATTTAAATGAGACAGAAATATTAATTCAAGATTTAATTCAAAACCACACTCAAGCTCAGAAACGGCAATATGATGAAAATGAAATGAAAGAAGATAAGATGTTAGGCTCGATATCGACCGAGCAAGTGTCGGAGCCATTAAACAAACCACAAAAACAGGTAGTAAGTTTAAATGATGAAAATGTACAGAAACTAGGTAATGTGGAGCAACCAGGTAAAGTTACACGGTTTAATTTTAAATCTCAGAAGCAAACTGAAGTTTAATCAGAAAATTTTGAATAGTTAACCATGCCTGATCAGGAACCACTTGCTGTAAAAATGGAAGTTCCTGTGGTTACTCTCCATTACGAAGATCAGGAACGTGCATGAAATTTTAGACTAATTCAAAGTCTTATCTGTTCAACCAACCACTGTTGTTGATAAATATAATAGTTTTAATAACCCCAGTTCGAAGGTTTTTTATCCTGCATTTTCCTGAAGAATAATTGCCTCAAGGGTATTTTCCAGCAGGCATGCAACCGTCATCGGACCAACTCCGCCGGGAACAGGTGTAATCCATGCTGCTCTTTTTTTTGCTTCATCATATTCAACATCGCCTGCTAAAGTACCATCTTGCATTCGTGTAATACCCACATCAATAACGATAGCATCAGATTTTATCCATTCACCTTTGACCAGCTTTGTAACTCCTGTTGCAACAATAACGATATCAGCAGCTGCAACCTTTTTGGCTAAATTTTGTGTAAAGCGATGAGCAACCGTTACAGTGCATCCGGCTATTAATAACTCCATTGCCATAGGACGCCCCACAATTTCAGAAGCACCTACAATGATAGCATCTTTACCTCTGAGTTCGCACCCCGTTTCATATAAAAGATACATGATACCTTTAGGTGTGCATGGTCGTAGTACAGGTTTTCGCTGACATAATTTTCCCAGATTATAAGGATGAAAACCGTCTACATCTTTTTCAGGTGCAATATATTCTAATACCTTTTCTCTGTTAATATGCACTGGCAGTGGTAGCTGTACCAGAATACCATTAACATCACGATTATTATTCAGTTCATCAATTAAAGCGATTAAATCATCATTACTGACGGTTTCTGGCAAATCATGAACACAAGATTGTAATCCGGCATATTCACAAGCCCTGCGCTTTGCGCTTACATAACTTTTTGATGCCGGATCATTGGACACTAAAATAACAGCAAGTGATGGGATGCTTTTACCTGCTACTTTACGTTTGTGTACTTTGTGCTTAACCGTATCTTTAATTTTTAAAGCAATTTTTTTTCCATCAAGTATTGTTGCTGTCATAAACAGGGATTACCTTCTGTCTGCTCACAAGCGGTTTGTATTAATAAAAAAACATAACAGATTTTTTAAATTAACAGGTGCATTATTCTTGTTAAGTTTTTTCCATAAAAAATAGTTCAGAGTATTTTTGCTGTTCATGAACCGAAAAAAAACAACACATTGATTTATAGTGATTTTTAGTAGCATATGCTGAAAAATAAATTCCTCTTAAATTGGTAACTGTCGAATAAAATGCAAATACTTATCATCTGTTTTCTGTTCATCCTGTCTTGTTTTTTTATCTTCAATATTGAAAAACTAGAATAGTTTACAATAACTTTTATGTATTATCTATCCAGGTTAGGCATATTTTATGCCAGGTTAGACAAATCAACCTTTCAACAGACCCTGGCAGGTTTCTGCTCCTTTGTATACCAAGTATACCAACCAGAAAAAATTCAATTATGCATTAAAATCTCAAAAGATGACATATCCAGATGATTTTTAATGCGCTCCTCAGGCAGGTTCAATATATCTAACCAGCAGTTGAAGATTTTTTTTGTTTTTAAACTCATTAATATCCAGCTGATAAACCACTCTTGCCAATTGTATCTTGTCATTTGGCCAGCAGTCTGTATCTGCATTGAAGAAAATAGCATCCACAGGTTTATTATCTTTTGTGTGAGTGAGTGTTAATTTAAGATGTTTATTTTTTAATAATTTTTGTGTTGTAATCTTAAAGACACCATCAAAGAGCGGTTCCGGAAAATGTTGTCCCCATGGTCCACTGTTACGTAATAATTCAGCAGTTGATAAATTCAAATCATTTTCATTGAGTTCGCCGTCAGTTACAATAACTGCTCTTAGTAATGTTTCATCTAATTGCTTAGTGGCAATTGCTACAAAAAGCTGTTTGAAATAGTCAAAATCTCTCTCTTTTAATGTCAGTCCAGCGGCCATGGCGTGCCCGCCATAAGAGAGAAGTAGTCCGGGATGATGTGTATTAATTTCTGCTAAGGCATCACGGATATGAAATCCGGGTACAGATCGGGCGGAACCTTTTATCAGACCATTACTATCTTGTGCAAATGTAATCACCGGTCGGTGGGTTTTTTCTTTAATTCGTGAAGAAATAATACCTGATACTCCCTGGTGCCAGCTGGTCTTATAAAAACAGAATGCAGCCGGTAATATTTTATTTTTATCAGGAAACAGTGTATTGAGTTCATTAATTGCTTCAGCCTGCATACTCTGCTCAATATTACGACGCTCTACATTTAACTGATCCAGTTGTTTAGCTAATTCCATGGCACGCACAAGGTCTGATTCAAGCAATAACTCAATACCTATTGACATGTCATCTAATCTTCCCGCTGCATTTAAGCGGGGTGCCAGTGAAAAGGCTATATCACTGGTTGTTAATGTTTTAATCTGCTTTTTAGTTACTTTAATTAAGGCATAAATACCCATACACACAAAGCCTGCATGAATGCGTTGCAATCCCTGCCATACCAGGGTGCGATTGTTTTTGTCCAGACTAACAACATCTGCCACAGTACCAACGGCTACTAGATCAAGCAGTGTTGCCATTTTTGGTAAAGGTCTCTTTTCGTTAAACCAGCCTCTGTCTGCCAGGATGGTGCGAACCGCACACATAACATAAAAAATAACCCCTACACCGGCACTGTTTTTACCCGGGAACGGGCATCCGTTCTGATTAGGGTTTACAATAGCTTCCGCCCGGGGAACTTCCTTTCCGGGAAGGTGGTGATCGGTTATAACCACTTTGATGCCATGTTGATGTGCAGCTTCTACACCTTCAATGCTGGAAATGCCATTATCAACAGTAATTAACAGATCCGGTCTGAATTTTTTAGCTTCAGTAACGATTTCAGGTGTTAAACCATAACCATATTTAAAACGATTGGGAACAAGATAACGTGGATCAGTAGCGTTAAATTGCCTTAAAGCAGTGATGGCAAGCGCACAACTGGTTGCACCATCTACATCAAAATCGCCTATAATGACAATACGTCCCTGGGTCATAATTGTATCAGCTATTATTTCTGCTGCTTTATCAATATCTTTTATTTCTTTATAATCATAGAGTTGATTAAGTGAATGGTTTAGCTCATTATCACTAAATACACCTCTTCCGGCATAAATTTGTTGTAACAGAGGAGATACCGAAGAAGAAAAGGATAATTTACTTTTATCAAATGTTCTGCATACAATTTTAGGCGACATTAGTTTTTTTTACTGTAAGTTAATTTAAAGCGTAAATCGCATTTTTCATCAATGCCATCTTATAAGATACCATCTTAATTCGCAAACTTTATCAGCCATTTATCCGAAAGTTTGTAGATAGACTATCAAAGTAATTTGCCTGAGAGTCCTCTATGCGTTGTTATATTTTATCAGGTACGCTTTAAAACCTCGTCTTACTCCGATGCAGTTTTTTGATGTTATCCACCTGTTAAAAAGGATTTTTATTAAACCAAAAACTCCGATCTGGTTTTTTTAATAAAAATAAATTAAACAGACCGTTTACAATTTGCTGTGGACTATACACATAGAAATGATTTAGGATTCAGATATATTTTGTGGAAGGCAGAAGATCCTAGAAAAAGAATTTATATTGATGGATAGCTGAACAGTACAGTGTGGTTATTGTCTAATATTGTATAATTACAGATGCATATAAACTATTCGTGATATAGGTACTCAATTTAAATGAGTTATCATAGAGCACATGTTTTATGTCTTTCCAACGTAGCAACATAAAGAGGACCGTCTAAGATTTGCATCAATGCCTGTGGTTAGCAACAATCTGAGGATGCATATCTCACTGCACTTTAAACAACCGGACGGTATTAAGCATGTTATGATCCTGATTTTGCCGATATATCACACTATCAAAAACGGCAAAAACAGGTAAAGTTAATTATTTTCCTATGAGTAACGAGCTATAACGACATAGTATAAAACTAACACAGGGTGATACTTGATGACCATGATGAAATCACTGGCTAAAATGCAGGCTAAACCCGGGATATGGATGAATGAAATTTCAGTTCCGGAAATCGGCTACAATGATGTATTGATAAAAGTAAAAAAGACAGCTATTTGCGGTACAGATATACACATCTATAACTGGGACGAATGGGCACAAAAAACAATTCCTGTCGGTATGACAGTAGGTCACGAGTTTGTAGGCACCATTGTTGATACAGGAGATGGTGTTAAAGCCTTATCACCAGGACAGCGTGTTTCTGCTGAAGGACATATTGTTTGTGGGTATTGTCGCAACTGTCGTGCCGGAAAAAGGCATTTATGTCCAAAAACAATTGGAATCGGTGTAAACAGACAGGGTGCATTTGCAGAATATATTAGTGTTCCGGCAAGCAATGTTTATCCGGTGCCAGATGATATTTCTGACAATCTGGCTGCTATATTTGATCCTTTTGGTAATGCAGTACACACTGCATTATCCTTTGATTTAATCGGCGAAGATGTGCTTGTAACGGGTGCAGGTCCCATTGGTATTATGGCAGCGCTGGTTGCTCAAAAAGCAGGAGCACGACATGTTGTTATCACCGATATAAATGAGTACCGCTTAAATTTAGCGAAACAGCAGGGAGTAAAACATGCTGTCAACGTATTGAACACCTCTCCTGAGGAGGTAATGAAATCGCTGAATATGCTGGAAGGGTTTGATATAGGGCTGGAAATGTCTGGTAGTGGAGCAGCATTTAACCAAATGTTATCTTCCATGTCCAATGGCAGCAAAATTGCACTACTGGGCATTCCGGAAGCAAATACAGTAATAGACTGGAATCAGGTTATTTTTAAAGGATTGATAATTAAAGGGGTTTATGGTCGGGAAATATTTGAAACCTGGTACAAAATGACTTCTGTTATTCAGTCTGGTCTTAACCTTGATGGCATTATTACGCATCACTTCCATGTGGATGATTACAAAGAAGCTTTTGAAGTTATGGCAGGCGGGCAGTCGGGTAAAGTCATTTTAGAGTGGTCATAATCACATTTTTTAGACGCTGATTTTTACCCTGGCAAGTCTCTTGCTGAACAGATCAGGCTTTGCTGAACACACCGCAGGCTGAGCCTGCCAAAAACATACTACCTGCAATGGATACCTAATTGAGTGCTACCAAAAGCAGCCGGGCTTCAACAGGCTCAGCCCACGGTGCATTCGGTAAAAATTGGTACATTGAGCAGAAAATAAACCTGTGAATAAAAACCAGAGCTTAAAAAATGTGACTAAGAGACAGGCTTCAGGGAGGAAAGAATTTCAATTGGGTGTTTGTGCCAGTGTTGGTAAATTTTTTCTAAACCCAGCCCCGTAATATTCTGTTAGTTTTGCAATAAACCTGGTTTTATTTGTTAATGCAAGTGCCGTGTTGCGAACTATTTTTAAAAGCGTTATATCGTTACTAAAGCCATAATAAAACATATCCATAAGCAAGAGCATGTTTCTGTTGTCAGCTTTGCGCAGCTTTTGATAAAGCTGTAAAGTCTCTGAGCTTGCATAATCTCTATTTTCATGTCGTGATTGTTTGATTACATCAACCAGAACGGCAACATCCATTAATCCGAGATTCACACCTTGTCCTGCCAGAGGGTTTATTGTATGCGCTGCATCACCTGCTAATGCAATACCATTGCCTCCATATTGCTGCACATGTCGTGCTGCTAAAGGAAAGCTACCGCGTTGATGCAGCTTAATGATCCTGGGTAACTCCTTTGGGAAATAGTCAGTTAGCTCATTGACAAAGTCATTGTCAGATAAACGCAGCAGCATTTTTATTTTCTCTGGTCTGTCATACCAGACTAAAGATGCATAATGTTTGTGATTACAATCTGGTAACGGGAGCAGTGACACAGGTCCGTTCTTTGTAAAAGCCTGCCATGTAATATCCAGTGGTCCTGTATCAGTTTCAACAATCATGGTTAGTGCATGTTGTCCGTAATCGCGCTTATCAAGACCTAAACCAGCCCATGATCTGATCTGAGAATTAGCTCCTTCTGCTCCGATAATTAATTTAGAAAAACATTTACTGCCATCAGAAAGCTGTAGTCCTTTAATTGCATCATCCGGAGAAGAAAGAAAAGAAGTTATTTGTGTTTCTGTATATAAATCAATGCTTTTTTCTGTGTCGATTGCCTGATGTAGACAATACTGAAGAATACGGTTTTCGACGATGTAACCCAGTGCTGGTTGCCGAATATGGGTACAATCAAAAGTGACTTTATTAAGCTGTTGAGGCGACTGTTTAATAAAGGGTAATTTGCTGATTATTGACGTGTCATGTCGCAAATCTTCCCAAACGGCCATTTTTTTAAATGGACAACAGCGCATTGTATTAATAGTATCCCACAGGTGGAGATTTTTCAGAATATTAACAGATGCCAGATTAAGTGCTGATACACGTAAATCAGGCTGCTGTTCTTTGTTATACGGTATAGGTGATTTTTGGTTATCAAGCAAAAGTACACGCATGTCACAACGACCCAGCGCAAGACCCAGCGTGGCTCCCACCATTCCTGCACCGACGATGATAACATCATAATGTTGTTTTGTAGTTGATGGCACGATGTTCCTGGTATTTGATAAAATGATAGTTCTGCTTTGATTTGTCATTGATTATAAAACAAAAGTGTATCAAAGCAAACCTATCTTTTTCCATGCTGATCTAAACGTTATCAGTGGACTAAATTCCACCCAGAAAAGTACAGATACTGGCAATGAAATTTTGCGTTGCCAGCAATAAAAACAACACCGGTTACATTGTAAATTTAGTTAAGTGATGTATTGCATAAATTCTTGTCGTGTTGATAAATTGCTTCTGAACTTTCCAAGCATGACAGATGTAATCATCGAAGAGCTCTGCTTTTCTACACCGCGCATCATCATACACATATGCCTGGCAGCTACAGAAACACCGACACCTTTAGCTTGTGTTGCTTCAAGAATCGCCTCTGCAATTTGTTGTGTCATATTTTCCTGAATCTGTAAACGGCGGGAAAACATATCAACAATACGAGCAAACTTTGAAACACCAAGAATTTTTTTATCCGGAAGATAACCGATCTGGCATTTGCCGGTAAAAGGTAATAAGTGATGCTCGCACAAAGAATAAAACTCAATATCTCTGATAATAACCATTTCATCTGTTTTAGCTTCAAACAGAGCACCATTTACAATTTCTTCCAGCGATTGTTGATAGCCGTTAGTCAGGTATTGTATCGCTTTTGCTGCCCTTTTTGGGGTTTTTACCAGTCCTTCACGCTGTGGATTTTCACCAATTGTGAGTAGAATCTCATGATAATAGTCTGCTAGTTTATCGGTCATATGCTGTCAAAAATTTCCGGAAATGTCTTTTATATAATGTGTTAAATACTCAAAATAGAGGTTATTTCACCTGATTTTAAGGTTTGATAATATCACAATAAATGAAAAAAGGTGAAGTTTTCCCGAATTATGGCTTGTTTTTGATAAATTTTCAGCTAATTATTTTGCAAATTTAAAAATGATGGTATTCAAAGCCATAAAAATTCCTGAATCTTAAAAAGACTTATTCTCTCAGATTTTTTTATTTCTGAGAATGTTCAGAGAGTCTCTGAGAACAGGTGATTTTGGTATCAGGGATGTCAATTACATTTAAACTCCTTTTTGTTTCAGAGATTCATACCTCAGTATAATTCCCTGCTGGTTGCTGTTCTTCTATTATTTGCAGGATCAAACCTCAGTATTAACCGATGGTTGTTTTTCTGCTTATCCTTCCGACGTGGGAATACATATCTCTTATTGCTGTGGTTCTATCGCAGAGTATTGCGGTGGTTCTGTTGTCGAGGTCGTCTCCTCAGCAATACATATCGCAGAGTATCGCGGTGGTTCTGTTGTCGAGGTCGTCTCCTCAGCAATACATATCGCAGAGTATCGCGGTGGTTCTGTTGTCGAGGTCGTCTCCTCAGCAATACATATCGCAGAGTATTGCTGTGGTTCTATCGCAGAGTATTGCGGTGGTTCTGTTGTCGGGGTCGTCTCCTCAGCAATACATATCGCAGAGTATTGCGGTGGTTCTGGTTGTTCTTCTGTTTTAATAAGTAATTCATCAGCAAGACTCTGTAGTTGTTGGTTTTCTTCTATTATGAGGAATAACGCTTCAGGAAGATTTTTTGGTTGTTGATCTTCTTGTGTTCCGCGGTGTAATCTCTTAGCATAATCCCATAGGCATTTGTTTTTTTTTGTCATAATAGCGGATGCTTCAAAAATATCTGATGTTCGTACATTTAGCTCTGCTATTATTCCAAATATCAATTTATTAGCAAGATCCTTTAGCTGTCTGTTTGTTGTTATTTTACGAAGTAATATTTCTGTAGCAGTCGTTTGTCGTTGTTCTTCTTGTACTTTAAGAAATAATGCACCAGCAATTTGCTCTAGTGCCTGTTGTTTTGTACTATCCCGGTTTTTGTGTTTATTTTGATTGTTTTCGATTTTTTTGTAATAGAAATAGCTGAACCCCGCCATGGCAATAGGAAGCGCTAACGCTAAAATAAATGAACATTGTCTCAGAACATCTTTAATGTTTAGGTTAGACTCAAATGTAGGCATGGTGTCATTTCCATAATAATTAAGAATAATGTTATTGATCATGCTTAAGCTTTTTTTTAATATATTCTCTTGTGTTTCTCCTCCACACAAAATAGCTTGTTGTGAATTTCCGTCTTGCAGCAAACCAGATACTTCATCTGATTCTCTTTCACTTTGGCTGAATGGAACTGTATTATTGATTCCAAAAATATTATGGGAATTGCCGGATAGAGCATTGCTATAAGGAACGAGTGAAGTTGGTACTGAAAAACTGGGTATTGCTATGAATATCAACAAGAAGGATAAATAAATTGAAACAAGATGTAAATAATTTTTTGCTGAAAAGATTTTAATTGGCTCAGAATTACTCTTTTTGTAAGCATCTTTTTTGTACGTATATATTTGTGAACAATTTTTACTACAACTCATTTTCTTTTTACGCTTAAAAAACATGGAGCTAAACCTGTTAACTTGACTCACGATTCAAATTGAAAAAATAGATTCCACAAGGAATAATCATTTTTAAACCGTACCATTCTCTAATAACG
>JAPORK010000163.1 GCA_026710285.1 Endozoicomonadaceae bacterium
CTAACCCCAAGATAGATAACATATATGATATTACACCACTTATGGTGGCAGCTGCAGTAGGCAACGACAAGATTGTCAAAGAGCTCTTGGATCAAAACGTCAAAATCGACAAGCAGGATTTGGGTGGGCAAACAGCGCTAATGTTTGCTGCCAAAAAGGGTCATATAATTTGTACTCAAACTTTGTTGGCTCGGGGTGCCAACCTTACCAAAAAATCTGTATTTCGTTATACCGCAGTGATGTTTGCCTCAGAGCAGGGTTACGTTGGCTGTCTTGAAGCATTACTGAGCACACTTGAAAAGTATGATCAAAAGAAAAAAATTGATCATTTAAACCAAAAAGCTAGGAAGCATGGTCACACGGCACTGATGCTTGCCACTATAAACAAAAACCCTCTGTGCGTCAAAAAATTACTGGTTTGCGGTGCCAACGTTGATAAAACAAGTAAAGACGGTGGTACTGCACTAATATTTGCCGTTAGAAATAGCGACACAAACATTATTGCGCTATTAATGGAACATAACGCTAACATCAACATAAGAACCAAAAAAGGTGATACAGCATTAAAAATTGCCGCCCAAATGGGTCACCACGAGATCATCCAGCTACTTAGAGAGTCCTCACTTCAAACTGTAACATCAGAAAACCTTCTTGCTGCAATCAGGGATGCTCGTGACGAAGAGACCAGAAACTTGCTAAAGGACTGGATATGGATCAAAAATGATATCAACAAAAGCTGATCTTTTTTCAATGGGTGCGACGATTAAAATGTGTATAGCCGGAACAACAAGATCTCACAGCTGGTCAACGAACATGGCTACGTTAAAAAGTCAGAACGACTATGACCCCGAGCATCTCCCAAAATCTGACAAAGAAGCAAAAATTTTTAATATCTTTGATGCGCTGACAGTAGAGGAAATAGTTGCCCGCAGTAATGATCCGGAATATACGACATCTTTATCTAAGTGGCAAATAGCGATCAATGTATTAGACAACATAGCAAAACCCTGTTTGCAACTGAGTCCATATCAGCGACCTGATATTGGATGGGTTTTGTCATTGCTTGAAGAGAAAAAAGTGCAGTTAGCTGCTCATTATAGCGGCAGTAAACCTTTTATGCGTCCAACCCCGCGTACAAACTAAATGGTTTCAGGTGATGAGTTATAGCAAACCAGAATAATGAGTACAGAACGTTGTAGTGATTCAGGGTAAAATATAACAATCCTTTCTGTCATGTTACCCGGCTTAATATCTTTGTTATCTGTGCTAACCACTGACTGACAGCACTGAACTTATCTCTGTCTTATACATCTATATCCGTTAATTAAATTAATATTTTATAGACAGAAGGAAGACTAAAATGGAAGCAGTTCATGTACAACCTGGTAGCAAACGTAAACATCATGAGAGTTCGGATACAACAGATTTTTGCTTTAAAAGATCAAAGAGAAAACAAAAGAAACCCATAAAAAGCCTGACTCCTGAGAAAAAAATTTCATCTTCATCCGATGCTTCGGGCACTTCAGTGCTGTTTTCAGAAAGACCAGCCATACAATTCAGATCTGTTTATTACATTGACAGAGGATCATCCGCTAAAATATATGCAGTGAAGGAAAAAGAAACAGATGCTCAGGCTATTGCCCTCAAATTGGGTGACCCCTCGTTTTATTTAAACGATAGCAATACGCAGTGGATACAATCTGATATAAAAGATGAGCATTGTATTTGTAAAAACTGTGATTTGCACGATGAAGCATCGATTCATCAGCAACTAAAACATAAAAATATAATTCAGTTTATTGATTTTGGACATGTAAATATAAACACTGCTTCGGGGGTTAATTATAAAATACCCGCCATCTTAATGGAGTTAGCTGGCACTCCACTTGACAAAAAACTGCAAGATTTTGTAAATTATACGCGGTCTAACTTTAACTCTGATGAACACTCATTTCCATTATCACAGCGCTTTACTATTTTAACCGATGTAGCTAAAGGCTTAGAATATATCCATGATCATTCAATTCTTCATATGGATATTCATCCAAAAAATATTCTCATATCGCAAAACCGGGCAAAAATATGTGATTTTAGCTTATCCTTTGAATACCCAATAAAAAGGAAACTTTGCTTTGACTGGTCTGCTTCTCTGACCAACATGGCGCCTGAATTTTTCTTTGAGCCAAAAATAGTATCGCTCAAATCTGATCTTTTCTCAATGGGTGTTACAATCAGGATGTGTATTGCAGGAACAGCAAGATCTCACAGCTGGTGGACAAATACAGCCACCTTAAGAAGCCGAGACAAACGCGATATTAGCGCAACCCTCCCTGAGCCTGATAAGCAGGCAAAAATTTTTAATATTTTTGATGCTATAACAGCAAGCGAAATGGTTTCCCGCAGTGACGATCCGGAATATACGACATCTTTATCTAAGCGGCAAATAGCTATCAATGTACTAGAAAATATAGCAAAACCCTGCATGCAACTGACTCCGGATAAACGCCCTGATATTAAAAGAGTTTTATCATTGCTGGAACAGAATAAGCGGAGTTTTCTGGCTGTTGTTGCAGAAAAAAATCTCGCATGAATTGCTTAATCTCATTGTTATCTGCACTAACCATTGACTGACAACACTGAACTTATCTCTGTCTTATACATCTATATCAATTAATTAAATTAATATTTTACAGATATAAAGGAAGATTAAAATGGAAGCTATTCGTGTACCAGCAGGAAACAAACATCAACATCCTGAAAATCCAGATACGACAGACTTTTCTTTAAAAAGAAAAAAAACCAGTTCCGTAAAAAGCGTAACTCCAGAGCAAAGCGTCGCATCCTCATCGGGTGGCGTGAGTGCTGTAACGCTATTTTCAGACAGGAACTTCATAAGATTTAGATCGGTTAATAGTATTGGTAAAGGAGCATCCGCCAGAATATTTGCAGTAAAGGAATATAAAGAAGATGCTCACACTATTGCTCTCAAAATGGGCGACCTCGAGTC
Organism: Endozoicomonadaceae bacterium; assembly: GCA_026710285.1. Taxonomy (GTDB): domain Bacteria; phylum Pseudomonadota; class Gammaproteobacteria; order Pseudomonadales; family Endozoicomonadaceae; genus JAPORK01. The sequence goes on from JAPORK010000163.1 coordinate 3,008, forward strand.
TGACTTAAATGGCATTGATATCACCTGGGTAACGGCTGAAATAAGAGATAATCATTGCCCATGTGAAAATCGTGCTTTTCATTATGAAGCACTGATTCAGCAAAAATTAAAACATGAAAATATCGTTCAGTTTATTAATTTTGGGCATGTAAACATAAAAAGAGCAGGAGAGGCTACTCTTAAAGTACCCGCTATCTTAATGGAGTTAGCAGGTGTTTCTCTTGGTACAAAACTGAACACTTTTGTAAACTACAAGCAACCTCGTTTCAACTATGACAAACAGCCGTTTCCATTGGTACAACGCTTTAATATTTTAATCGATGTAGCAAAAGGCTTAAAATATATACATGATCATTCAATTGTTCATTCTGACCTTTATCCCAAAAATATCCTCATATCGCAGGATCAGGCAAAAATATGTGATTTTAGTGAATCCTTCCAATACCCGGCAAAAAACATTGATACTTTTGAATGGTCTACTGGTATGACCTATATGTCACCTGAACTTTTCTTTGCTCCGGAAAAAACATCTCTCAAAACTGATATTTTCTCAATGGGTGTTACAATCAGGATGTGTATTGCAGGAACAGCAAGATACAACAGCTGGTGGGTAGATAAAGCGTTATTAAGAAGACCAGGCAACTATAGTTTTACAGACAACCTTCCCAAGCCCAACAAAGAGGCAGAAATTTTTAATACCTTTGATGCTGTAACAGCAGAAGAGATGATTGACTACAATGACGATGAATATTACAGATCACTCCACAAGAGGACCGTTGCAATCGATGTGTTAAAAAATATAGCAAAACCCTGTATGCAAGTGACTCCGGATCAACGCCCGGATGTTGAACAGGTTTTATCATTGCTTGAACAGAAAAGGAGAGAGCTGATTATCGCACCTGTCGATAGCAAGTCTCTTGTGCGCCCGACCTTGCATGCAAACTGAACAAGCAGATTAGCTGTCAGAACAGAAAGACCTGTTTTCTGTTCTGCGGGTAAAACGAGCACTACCGCACGGTACCACAACACAGCGACCGGGTAGGTAAGGTTTTGCTACAAACCGTTATACAACCTTTGTCAGGGTTGCATTCATATTGCTTTTTGTTAGTGCCTTATAATTTTCTTTGCAGATTTTTGTTTTTTTTTTTAAACAAGCTATTTTTAGCTGTAGCCATTATATCTTAACGTGCAGCAATTGATTAAAAAGGTAGTAAAAAATGAAAAAAAAGCAGTTATTATCTTTTTTAATTATATTTTTAGGTTTGTCTGTTTATCTTTTAGGTGCGCAAGCTCAGGAATGCCCTTTTTGTGGAGGGTTAACAAACCATGCAGAAGGAGCCTCTGCTACAAATGTTATTTATTGTTCCTGCCAGATGGAAGAAGAGGCAGAAACAACCATTGATGATCAGGCAGATTTTGCTCAACAAACAGACTGTGCACAGGCTGAAGATAGCGATCAGGCGGACAACCTCGATATACTTAGTCAACAAATAGATAACCTTCATCTTGCAGAAAATGAACCACTACTAACAGAAAGAAATCCTGAATTTAATTATACAAGTGATACATGGGTCACGACGAAGGCAGATGATGCCGCAGGCATAAATCCTGTGAGTGTTTCACTAAACACCATAACACAAACAGTGTTAGCCAGCACAGATATCACACACCCTGTTGCTGATAATCCGCTAACGGAAATAGAAGATATTACCAGTCAGGATAACAATCCAACAAGTACTTTATTAGTGATCAGCAATACTCCGGCTGTTACAGAAAGTGGGTCTTATAGCCAAATGTTAATTAACGGGAGCCGGCTGTCTGTCATGCAGCCAAAAACAGTACAATTAAGGGGTATGGACATCAATCCGAATCTTCCGTCATCACAACAGAAAAAAAAGCAACAGGGTGCACAAATAAAGAAAATAATCCCCAGGTGCACAGCTTTTGCTTGCGGTGAGATGATATACCCTATACAACTGGCTTATTCAAACATTCATGATGGTAAAAAAGCCTTTCTGTATAAACACACTGTTATGAATAAAAATGGGAAGAATTTAGTCAAGCTTAAGCTGCGATACGATAATGAGCCCTCCGACATTCAGGAAAACATTGCTACTGGTACTTATATACCACCTGCCGCAAATAGCTGTGTAGCAGACACATCTGCTTCAATCCTGTTGGAGAAAGGTCACATATATAAGGACAACTTTACAAAAACTGGTTTTGTTGCATTTTCCAGAGATCCACGAATTAAGGGAAACATGCTATACACCTTACCCTCGGCAAAAATTCAAACAGCATCCCTGGGAAAAGGAGGAAACGCTATTGTTTTTGAGGTGTATTGTTTTAAAAAATTGTATGCAGTTAAAAGAACAGTACATCGTCCCAATGAGATTAAAATACAGGCTGATAAACAGCACCCCAACATACTGGATCTGCACTGGGTTCTTATGGGTCCAAGATACCCCCAACATACCAGCAAGTACTATTGCTTTCATTTTATGGATAAAATGGACAAAGACTTGCGTACTGAAATGGGATTTAAATTAGATGCTCATTGTATAGGTTCCCTGTACCACCTGAAAATGCATCCGATAATGCAACAAGACCATACAGCACAATGGTTAGGGGTTACAGAACAATTTAAATATATTCTTCGATCGGTTTTATCTGCCATGGCATATTTGCATTCCGAAGGGATAGTACACAGAGACATTAAAGCATCCAACATTTTACTCAAAGCAAACCATCAGTGCGACAGCTTCTTTCTTTGTAACCACTCTACCTTGTACACAGTAAAGCTGTGTGATTTTGATTCTTCCGGAACAATACCTGGGTGGGGGCTTCAGGTGAATTCCGATCATCTGATTAAGTTTGCATCTATTCTCCCGCTGGGAACACCGGGTTATCGTGCACCAGAGGTAAGTTGTCATATTGTACTCTCGGGTCCTTATGAGGTGTTATATGATGCCAAAGTAGATATCTGGAGTCTGGGTTGTTTAATGTTAAATTTAGCGATTGGGCATTCGGGTCCCATAAAACAAAGAGGTTGGGCATGCTTACTTTTATCAACCCGGCAAATAGATTCAATAAGCACCGCATACAGAGCATTCGGGGCCATAGAAGATGAGTTATTTCAGAAAGGGGTTAAAACAAAGAAACTGCATCAACGGCTTGGGGAATCTGACCCTGGATTTGTGGAGATGGTAAGAAAATGTTTGCAGGTAGAGGCAACCAGGCGCCCTTCAGCGCAGGAACTGCTGAAGGAAGAGTGGTTGCAGCCATGCCCGAACCCACGAAATAAATATTTTGTAAAAAAATAGTTTTGATGTTGATAAGACATAATCGAACATAGCTGATTTCCCGCTTTTGCGGGAACCATAAGGTAACCCCGGTTCGGAGTTTTTGGTTTAATAAAAATCCTTCCTTAACAAATAGATAATGCTGGAGGCTGTGTCATTTCGGCAGGGATTGGGTAGTGTCCATCTCATTAAGTATTTGGTTGGGTGTGAAAAAATTGGAAATTTTTTCTGGATTCCTGCTTGCACAGGAATGACAACGGTGGAGTATGGCAGAAACCGTTGAAGCTATAAAGCCCCATAAAGTTCTGTTTGTGCAGACTCGTCATTCCTGCGCAAGCAGGAATCCATTGGTATTTACAGATTTATTTTCTGCTAAATATATCAACCTTTACTGAATACACCGTGGGCTGAGCTTGTCGAAGCCTGGATGGAGACACTTAGGTTCTAATTTCTCCCAGGCTTCGACAAGCTCAGCCCACGGTGCGTCCGGCTCAGCCCACGCCCACGGTGCGTCCGACAAAGGCTGGTATATTCAGCAAGAAACAAACATGCCAGAGTAAAAGACTGAACCTGAAAAATGTGACTAAGAGACAGCCTTTAGCCAGGAGAGGATGGAGGATATCCAAATAGTATAGTTGCAGGATTTTCAAGATAAAACTTCCACTGGTTATTAAGTCGGGTAATGGTCGCACCATCAATAATACGGTGGTCTGCTGACCAGCTTACGCAAACAATCTGCCTGGCTTCTATTTGTCCTGTATCATTAAAACGGGGTAGTTTCTGTATTTTCCCCATAGCAACAATGGCTGCCTCTGGTTTGTTGATAATCGGTACTGCCATGGTTCCTCCAATGGAACCTATGTTAGAAATAGTGATTGTGCCTCCCCGCATATTTTCCGGACTGACTCTTCCTTCCCGTGCGGCAGATAACAGTTTTGTCAGTTCAGCTGCAATTTCATGGGCTGATTTTTGTTGACAATATTTAATGTTGGGCACCAGTAAACCGATTTTAGAATCTACTGCTATTCCAATATTATGGTCTGGAAAATAAGTTATTTTTGTGCAGTTATCATTAGTTTGTACATTAACTTGTGGATAGTGTGTGAGCGCCAGAGAGAGTGCCTTAATAAAAAAAGGCATCAGGGTTAATTTGATGCCTTGCTGTTCACAGGTTTGCTTTAGTTGCTGGCGCAGTGATACCAGAGCTGTTAAATCTATCTCATCACAAAAAGTAAAGTGAGGAATAGTTCGTACAGCATCTGTCATATGTTTAGCCATTGCAGTCATTACCCCGGTTACAGACTCTGTACGTGTAGGGTTAGCGGTGTGTGTGACAGTGGAAGAAGTCTCTGTTTGTATAGTTTGCATCGGTGCTACAGCAGTGAGTTTGCGTTGAAATGCATAAAGATCTTCCTGATAAATGCGTCCGTTCTCTCCGGAACCGGTAACTTGTGTCAGGTCAATGTGTAGTTCACGGGCCAGTCGTCTCACAGCAGGAGATGAAACCACCTTCTTTTCTGATTTAGCTAATGATGGATGGTTCTTGTTGAGTTGTTCGACTGATACCTGGCGATGTTTATTTGTATCAGGATGCTTTTTTTTTGTAGTATCAGTCTCTGTCTTATTATCAGTAGCGGCAATGTTTTCTTCTGTATTAATACTGAAAAGCGGACTGTGAACTTTTGCAACATCTCCTTTTTTATAGTAAAGTTTGTCAACTATGCCCGAATGAGCGGAAGGTATTTCTACCAGGGCTTTGTCTGTCATTACATCACAAACCGGTTGATCTTCTTCTATTTTGTCACCTTCACGGACATGCCACTCAACAATCTCACATTCAACAATGCCTTCACCAATATCAGGAAGAATAAAATCTTTCATTGAATCTCTCTTAATAGTTAACTGAACTTATAATAGCTTCGTAAGTTTTCAGATGGTTTGGCATATACTCTTTTTCATGAACAAGTGTAAAAGGAACATCTAAACCACATACCCGCATAACAGGCGACTCCAGATGTAAAAAACATGCTTCCTGAATGGTAGCTGCAATTTCGGCACCAAAGCCACTGGTCAGAGGAGCTTCGTGATTAATTATTAAGCGACCTGTTTTTATCACAGAGTTAACTACCGTTTCTATATCCCATGGCAGCACTGAGCATAAATCAATAATTTCAGAAGAAATGTTATCGTTCTCTTGTGCCATCTGAGCTGCTTTTTCGATTATTTCAACCTGTGCCCCCCATGCAAGTAAAGTAACGTCTGTTCCTTCTTTTACTACTTTAGCAAGCTCCAGAGAGACTTCGTATCGTTCCTCTGGTACTTCGCCGGTAGCTGCGCGATACAGCCGCTTCGGTTCAAAGAATACAACAGGATCAGGCGTATTAATAGCTGATAATAATAATCCTTTTGCCTGGTAAGGGTTACTGGGAACGACAACTCTTAGCCCTGGTGTATGCGCAAAATAGGCTTCAGGTGACTGTGAGTGGTAAAGCCCGCCAGCAATACCTCCACCATAGGGCGCACGAATGGTCATATTGCCTACATCAAATTCACCGCCGGAACGATAACGATATTTTGCAGACTCATTAACAATTTGATCAAAGGCGGGAAAGATATAATCAGCAAACTGAATTTCAGCAATAGCTATGGCACCTTGCGCAGCCAGACCATTTGCAAAACCAACAATTCCCTGCTCGGTTAAAGGAGTATTAAAGACCCGCTCTTTACCATATTTTTTTTGTAAATTTTTGGTGACCCGGAACACACCGCCAAAATGACCTACATCTTCTCCAAAAATACAGGCATGAGGGTGTTCTGACATGGTAATATCAAGTGCATTATTTAACGCCTGTAACATACTCATTTTCATTATATTAATCTCTTTGCTGTGTGTGGATAAGCCTCCGGATGGCGTTTTATGTGCTCTTTCAAATGTTTGAGTTGCTGCTGCAATGCCGGGGTGGGCGTATGATAAACGTCAGTTATAATTTCATCTACAGGTGGTTTGCTAACCTGTTCAGCTTTCTTTAGTGCTGCCAGAATATCTGTTTTTATTTGTTGCTGTTCTTCGCTATCTTCTTTTTCATTTAACCACTGCTTTTTTAACAACCACTGACGGAAACGTTGTATCGGATCTTTTTTCAAAAACAAGGCTTCTTCTTTTTTAGTTCGATAACCGGATGGATCATCTGATGAGGAGTGAGCTGCTAAACGGTAAGTCAGCGCTTCGATTAATATGGGTTTATTTTTCTTAACCGCAATATCTCTTGCTTTTTTTGTTGCTGCATAAACAGCCAATACATCATCTCCATCTACACGAATAGCTTCTATGCCATACCCTGCTCCCCGTGCGGTAATACCGTTGCCTGCAAATTGTTCGCTGGCTATTGTTGAAATGGCATAACCGTTATTTCTGCAGAAAAAAATGACCGGTACCTGATGTACGGCTGCCATATTTAATCCGGCATGAAAATCGCCTTCGGAAGCAGCACCTTCACCCAAATAACAAAGTGTACACTGCTGTAAACCGGCCATTTTTTGTCCATAAGCATAACCTGCTGCCTGAGGGATTTGTGTAGCAAGTGGTGATGACAGTGTCATACAATTGAGTTCAGCTTTACCATAATGAACCGGCATTTGCCGACCTTTACCATAGTCTCTTTCATTAGAGAACATTTGATTCATAAATTCATCAATGGAAAAACCACGATAATGCATTGCTGCCTGTTCTCTGTACTGAGAGAATATCATGTCATTGTCGTTTAATCCGGAGGTGCTTGCTGTAACTGCTGCTTCTTCTCCTGTACATTGCATATAAAAACTGATTCGTCCCTGACGCTGTGCTGCTAGCATTCGTTCATCGAGTAAACGAATAAATTGCATTGTTTTATAAATGCGTATGGCTTTGGTTTTACTGATATCAGGTGCTGTCGTGTCTTTATAAACAGAACCATTTTTATCAAGCAGACTAAACGTTTTTATCTTTAACGTGTCAGGAGATATAAATTGTATGTTATGTATAGTGTTTCCTGATGTGTTGTTAGGATTTATCATAAATTACCCGGTAATTTTCACTGTTTATCAGACAGTATTTTTATTTTTAAAATTGAGGAAGATAGTTTATATTTCATAAAAAAAACAATATTTTTTTAAAATTTTTTCCTTATAGTAATATTGCCAAAATTCCGGTAACTACCTGTCCTGATACTACTCAACTAGTTTATTGTTTGGTGAATAGGCGTGCACCAGTTACAGATTGTTTGTGCTTGCTGTATTTATTTGACTATTCGATAAAAAGTAAATACATTATTTGATGTTTAACAGTAATTACAGCTAAACAATATCCATATAAACAAAATAAGTCAGCAGGTGTAACAATATCCAAAACTATAAACTATCCTGAAGTATATCACCTCCTGTAAAAATAAATATAACTTTTCAGATTTGGTTTTTGCAGACAACAAAACCAAAAGTGACGGAAGTATTTTAAGCTTTTAAGTTAAAGTCAGCCAGCTTTCTCAGGTTTTCAGATCAGGAAATGATTATATATATACCCATTTAACTTCAAAACATTGAATTTAATTTTTGTATAGCCACTTGATAACAGTGATTTCTGATAAAGTGAATCCAGTATTTTCAAGTCAGATAGGTATATTAGTGTGCTGATGGTTTTTTACAATTAACTATTCAAAACAGACTGGAATATTATTACCCCAAAAATTAACAATGATAAAATTACAACCATCTTTTTTATTTTCATAAAAGTAAAACTCACAAATACTGTATTTTTTGTTTTCATGATATCAGTTGACACAAGTTGTTTTTTTGATTTAACGAAATAAAAAATAATAATCGTTTAAATAATTTTTATACTTGATCAAATAAGACATTTAATTATATGATTTTTCTACTTATATTGTTATCCTTATTCGGGTGTTTAAATCTTTTTTCATTTGGCGTCACCTTTCCTGTTCCGCCCAAAAATAAAAATTATTCATATCAATACAAAAAGATACAACCACAGGAAAAGCGTGTTTTTCAGGGGCTTTCTTCCGTCAGTAAAAAAGCGACACAGTTAAAAAACATTGTTAAAGAAAATGCAGGTGGAAATACATCATGGTCAAATGCTTTTAATTTTAAGAAAATATGGGGAACACAGATTGATCCGCGCACAGGTATATTAAGTGCTCATGTCAAGGCAGGTAGTTTGCTCAGTAATTTAGGGCATGGTCCAAATATTG
>JAPORK010000427.1 GCA_026710285.1 Endozoicomonadaceae bacterium
TGAAGGCAAGAAGGTACATTTACGTGGCTATGGTTGGATTACTGTATACAAGTTTATGGCTAAACGGTTGCATTAATTATATCGGTGCCAATATGGAGATCTCTTCCAGGGAGGTTGTTAAGAAGATTACCAAAGGTAACTTCTCAATAACCCGGGTCAGAAGACAGTGGTAGCTGTTTATATTTGTTATAAATTCGAGTACTTTTTTGCAAAAATTCTTATAGATAACTGAATAAAAATGATAGAAAAATACACATGTTACCTGATATTGTTAACAAAAAAATAATTGTCTAAAGTAGTATGCCCCGGGTTATTGAGAAGTTGCATTTTATGCTTTAACTAATTGAATTATAACATAAAATACGCTAAAAATCTCTTTTGGGTATGAAATATTCGGGTTAAGATATTAGATATTTTACTTTTTTAGTTGTAATCCTTCATGTAATTTTGATACTGTAGCCCTCAATAAACCTCTGTTTATCTTTATTAAAAAAACAAGGTTTTATTTTTAAACAATCTTCATAACAGTAAAGTTTTTAAGTTTAAAAAGAACAATGGAGAAAATGCTATGAACAAATTAATACGTTTGTTGAACACAGCTTTTTGTTGGTATAAAAAAAATATATATACAGTGTCGCAAGAAAAAAACCTTATTAAAAAAAATCGTGGATCCAAATTTATGCTGTTTAAAAAAGTTTGCCTAAGCGGATTGCTACTCATCCCTCTCGGAGCAACTGCAACTCCGCCAATGATAGAAAATGCAAAACTACCACGAACAGGTGAAACTCTGGAGTTAACAGTTGCAGTACCAGCAGTTCCCGTTTATCCAGTGACAAATGCAACTGTTAAATCTGAAGTATGGGAATTTACTTATTCTGAAATCATGCAGGAACAGAATACAGTTGCAGAACCAGCAGGAGCAACTTCCGTATATCCACCGGTAAGTGAACTTATGGAAAGTAAATCTGTAAGGGAATTTTCTTCTTTGAGAGCCTCAAAGAAACAGAAAAAGAAGCGAGCTGATTTTATGCATGTTTTATATAAAGAAAAACTTAAACCATTTCTTAATTCAAAATCAGACAATTTGCCTTCTTGGGAAGACTTTAACAGTATAATAGATAGTCTACCTAATAACGAGTCCTTAGGTAATGATGTGAGAGATATTGTATACAAACTGCTCGAAAAAGAAGTATTGAACACATCAAATTATTTTAATCTGATAGAGGTATTATCCATTGATAATTTTTGTAATTCTAAACAATTTAATTTTATGAAAAGTGTTTTTAACTTATATGATGCAGGTCTACTCAAACCGGAAAAGTGTGGTTTTAATATATTAGACAATTGTTATTCAAGTATGGATATTATTCTTAAATTTATAACAGGAGATCTATTGACCAGAGAAATGCTTAATTTGATATATGAGAAGAAGGATAAGCATAATGAATGCTTTATCGCACATACAATATTTTTTTATCTTCTGAATCATGACAACAAATCCAATTCCAAACTGCTGACTAAGGAGAATATTGTTCGTGTTTTAAAGGGCGTAATGGACATAGAAGTAAGTCAGGAATCATTGAAAAAATTCATTGACATCCCTTTAAACCAGGAATTTTTTAATGATTTGTTGAATGCTATAGAAAAAAATACCCTGTCTGAGCTGATAAATAAGTATTAGAAGCATATTCCGAAAAGAATTATTAAAGTACTTATAGCTACCATCGGTGATTTTATTGATAGTATTTTTGAGTAGTATATCAGATTAACGGATTTGTTTTTAAAAATTTGATTTAAAAGAAATTTATTTTCAATTGTTGCAAACCGAAAATCCAGATAAATTAATATCTTAACTCTTTGCAACTTAAAAATCATTAAAAACTATCTGAACTATTGATATCTACACCATCATCCCAGCCTGGATACCAGAAGTCACCAGGTTGGGATGTTATGGCGCTACTATCTATCTGTAAGAAAGTTACATAATATGTTCCTTAAATAGTTGGTCCTGAAAAATGCAATTTAACCAAAAGATCCTGTTTTTTTAGTGATACACAATATTTCGGATACTTTTAAGTAACAAGCTGCTAAGCTACTTATACATGTCCGGAGCATTGAGTCTGTGTGTATTGCTTATATCCGGAGAGTTATAAAAAAACTTACATATTATTCATCTTTCTTTTGGTGATTCATGATGAAAAATGGCAATAAAAATAATAAAGAAGCCCAATTTATCAAACACAAATGTGATCATGCTACTTACGAACTGCACTTATGTCGACCTGAAAAGAAAAATGCTATCAACACTGCAATGTACCAGGAACTGGCTGAGACTATTCTTTCTCTGGAAGATCAGCCTGCTGTAAAAGTATTGATTATCACGGGTAGCCATGGAAACTTTACCAGCGGAAATGATCTGAAAGATTTTATGACTTCAGTCAACTCATCAACAGACGCTACGCCTATTTTATCTTTTATGAACGCTCTTAAAAACTTTTCTAAACCTGTCATTGCAGCAGTGGAAGGTTTTGCGATTGGAATTGGCACGACACTCTTGCTGCACTGTGATCTTGTTTATGCAAAACAAGATGTTATTTTTAAGTTACCTTTTGTTTCACTGGGGCTATGCCCAGAATATGCCTCATCGTTACTATTACCCGCAATAGCAGGATATGCCAAAGCCAGTGAATGGCTACTGCTTGGAAAAGCTTTTTCTGCTGAAGAAGCACTTGCTGCCGGTATGATTAATCGTATTACAGATAATCCATTAGCACTTTCAAGAGAAACAGCAAAGGAAATTGAACAGCTTCCTCCCCGTGCAGTACAAAGAACAAAAGCACTTTTAAAACAGGCGATGCATGCAAAGGTTGATGAAGTAATGTATAAAGAAGCCGAGCTATTTTCCACAGCATTAACAGAGAAAGAGTTTATAACAGCAGCAACCCGGTTTTTAAAAAAATGAGACACAGGTATTAACACCATAGATAATCATTAAAAAAGGTGGAACCATGAATACAACTTCAGTGATTAACAGACAGGAATTCGCCCGGAAACATGTCATGATCTCAGGCGGTACCAGTGGTATCAATCGTGGTATTGCTGAACATTTTGCTGAAATGGGTGCCTGTGTTGCCGTGTGTAGCCGAACACAGAGCAAAGTAGACGAAACCGTCAGCGCATTACAAGCTAAAGGGGCTGTTGCTTTGGGTTTTGTCGCTGATGTTCGTAACTATGAACAGCTTGAACAGGGTATCAAAAAGGTTGCTGAAGAATGGGGTAGCATTGATATTTTAATTGCCGGAGCAGCAGGTAATTTCCCTGCACTGGCAAACAATATGTCATCTAATGGTTTTCGTGCTGTAATTGATATTGACTTATTGGGAACTTATCATACATTAAGAGCAGCTTTCCCTTTTTTAAAAAAACCGGGTTCATCTGTTATTAATATTTCAGCACCTCAGGCATCCGTACCCATGATAGCACAGGCACATGTGTGTGCTGCAAAAGCGGGGGTTGATATGATCACGCGAACGCTGGCTCTGGAGTGGGGACCAAAAGGTATACGTGTTAACAGTATTATTCCCGGTCCTATTCAGGGAACAGAAGTCGTTGATCGCTTTTTTCCTACAGAAGAATTACAAAAAGCCTGTGTTGATTCTGTTCCATTACGCAGAATGGGAACAAAACGGGATATTAGTAATGCATGTCTGATGCTTTCTTCTTCTGTGAGCAGTTATATTAATGGTGTTGTGTTACCTGTTGATGGTGGCTGGATAAATAGCGGTGCTGCCAGCATAGGAGAAAAGTTAGGAACATTCTTTACAGCTTGTGATTAGGTTGAAAATTTTGTAAAAAGTACTACTTTGCTTTTGAAATATTATTTTTCTTAGCCATTATATGGCTTACCAGCATGAAGAACGCATATAAAAATAAGATAATTTTCAATGTCTTGTTAGTTAATTCCGCAGGTAATGCGTATATAAGGCTATTAACAAATAAAAATTAATACAACGAATAGTCAAGAGTAGTTATTAATGAAATTAACAACCGGCAATGTGATTTTTTACTTGATTTTATTTTTGTTATTGCATCCGCTACCATCAACTGCAATGTACAGAAATACAGTAAAACCAATTAAAATTACGTATCATGAAACTCAACCTGCTGAAGAAACATCCTCTTCTGAGGAAAACTGCAATGAGTCAACAAACACAGTACAGGATCTGACACTACAGGATAAAATCGCCATCAATGCTGCATCAAAACAGAAGTACCTGATGGATATTATCAAAAGATGTAACTGGACTGGTTTTGAATGGGTTGAGCTCAGACACTATTTATTGCATTATATGTTTGATCTGAAACAATTGCACCGTGTGTTTGACCTGAAATACAACTCATGTGATCCAGACAACCCGGATGATGTGAGTAGCCATTTGTTTATAGATTCTCGGAAACATGAAGTTGAGTTTCTTGAAATAACAGCAGAAACTGATGGAACACAAATTATAAATAACATTGTAATGCAAATTATGCAAACCAGTCACCTGCCAAAACACGAAGCTTTCTTTTTAGTATTTGATGCAATTCTCAGGCATATACCGCCAGAAGAAAGAGAGGTCCACCCAAATGGTTTCATTATTAAAAAACTTGAGCAGGCAAACTCAGATTATAGAGGACCACATTATGAACATCCGCCACTCAATATGGAAAAAGATGAAACGGTAACCAGTATTATCAAAGATCCACACAAATGGTTGCCAGCAAGTGTATCATTAATGAATGATGCTGCAATTATGAATATTCAATTAGCTAATATACCTGATATATTGGCACAACTGATGGCATTTGACACCGGTCTCACACAACCTGACAGCACTAAAACTACAAATTTAGTAACAGCTGCAGATTTTATTAATGCATATTCTGATAAAGATCATTTCACAGTCTTCACATGGTTAGTGAGTAAAAGATTAGGTTATGCAAAAACAATGGAAGGTGATTTTTATCAGGAGGAAATCCGGTTGCGTAATGCCGTAAAGAAAAGAATGCGGGAATATCATCGTGTTGCAGAAAAAAGACCGTCACTCGCTATACTTTCGATTCATTACTTTGGCTTTAATTACCTAATTGATGATGCAACTAACAACGTAAAAGAAAAATTCAGTCCGTTAGACGGTTTTATAATCAGACCAGATGCCTGGTTAACTGACGATGAGTTAACCAGGTTAGCGCATCTCCCTGAGGTTTATTATGATATTCAATCGATTGCTTCCATGACAGGTCTTTATGATTTTGCTCATTCTATAACCAAAGGCTTCTGTGCTTTAAATCAGAAAAAAACTGTTCAAATACTGACTAAAATCAGAGAGCGGTACAAATTAAGAACTATCGCTTTACTGACAGGAATTTTTGAACAGAAAAAGTTACATCAGGCACTGATACAGTTAAAAAATATGACATATGTTCCTGTGAGTAACAATTAATACAGATTATTTACTGGTTGTAGGAGTTGAAATTGTCAGTCTGAGAATAAAACCCTGAACTGCTACAAAACTGGTTTGTTCTTGTACAGGTAGTACTATTTGTTATTATTTTTATAAATTTTCAACCATTCTCAATTGGCTTTGACTCCGCTCAGCCACCTGGTTTGTATTGGCTACCAGTTTTTGCGGTGGCTGAGCAGAGTCAAAGCCTAAGCTGGAAAAATTTTATTAGATGAAATGTAAACTACGATGACTGAACATCTTCAAAATAGGTAGTTACGTTTTTTGCACCCATATATTTACCTAAAATACGATGATCGGTAGTGGACAGATCAACGACAATAAGACCATCCAACGTATTATTAAAATCTTTATCAATATTAAAACCGGCAAATTTACCCTTTAGTTTTAGGTAGTGTTTTACCAAAATGGGAATACCCTTATCTTTTTCAATTATTCTAACCAAGGATGAAAGTAAATCAGTTTGATAAATATCTGTCAGTTGCTGCTTAGTCCATGGCACTTTATGATCGGGTTTATAAGGCGTGACAGGATTAACATGCGCAGCAAGTTTATGATCATAGTGATTAGCCATTAAAAATTCAACTATTAATTGCCGTGATAATTCATTATAACTGCTGCTGATGCTTACAGGACCAAATAATACTTTATAACGAGGATTTTTAACCAGATAAGCACAAATACCCCTCCACAAAAAAAACAGTGCACTGGGATTTTGATGATATTCCTGTCTGATAAAAGATCTTCCCATTTCAAGTGCAGGATGGTTAAGACTATCAATGAATAATTTTGTATAATCAAAGAGTGTATGTGAATAAATTGCAGCAATCCCTTTTTCTTTTAAAATTTGGTCCGTATGACCAATGCGATAAGCACCAACAACTTCTTGTTTTTTCTGATTCCATAAAAAGAGATGTTGATAGTACTGATCAAATTCATCAATATCTATTGCTTTTCCGGAGCCTTCTCCGGCCGCCCTAAAGGTGATTTCTCTCAGGCAACCTATCTCATTTAACGTTACCGGTATTTTATCAGCAGGTGCACACCATGCCTGAAATTGATTTTTTTCAAACAACAAAAAAGCACGATCAAGTCTGTTTATTTCCTGATAAATTGTTGTTTTTTCAGCAAGACGATTTACTGTTTTTTTAGTATGAGTATTATTGAAATGTCTATATTGTTCGGTTATTTGTTGATTTTTATACCCCAGTAACAACGTATGCAGACAGAGATAATTCACAATGGTCCCTTTGCGATTTGCCATAGCAAGCTCTGGCATATTAACCGTTTTACCAATGTGCAAAAATATTTTACGTCCCCGTTTATTTATTAATTCTCTTGCAAGCCATAGTGTTCGAATTCGCTCATGAATCAGCCCAAGTAAATGAAAAACAGGACTGTTATTACCCTCAAAAAATACCGGTAAAACGGTAGCCTTTGTGGACTGTATTAACCGAGCAATTGTTTTCTGCCAGGGTGCTTCCATCACTTTTTTATAAGACCATTGCCAGCTTGCCACTTCTCCTGATGGGAATAAAATCAGCACACCTCCATTTTGTACCCATGTTGAGGCTTGATTAAATGCCTGCCAGTTTTTTTTGTGATACGTATTTTTTTTTAAAATATCGACTCCAATAAAGAACTCATCCAGACCTTTAATAAGTTTTAAAAGCTGATTAGCTAATATTTTTACATCTTTTCTGACTTTGAGAATCATGTCAATAAGAATGAGTCCTTCCACTCCACCAAAAGGGTGATTAGCGACAATGATCAATGGTCCTTCTGCAGGAATTTGTTCATAACTTCCTGTTTTAACAGTATAAGTTATATTTAGCAGATTCAGTATATTACGGGAAGAGCTTCTCTGTTCTTCATCAATATCATACTGTTGATATAATTTATTAAGCGTTTTAAGTCCAATAAAACTTTCAATAACAGGTGCAATAATACCAAAAGGCAGTCGCCGGGATAACTGAAGGGGTGGTCTCATTTTTATATTTATACTCCATTTTTTACGGCATATGGATTATTTTTATTTAGCCTTATAGATTAAAATTATTTTTATTATCACTTATCTGTATGAGTATTATAAATAAATGATTAAAGTGCAACAGAGAATAACTATTTCTATAAAAATTGCAAACAATATTTTTTGCGATAGTTTATAAATGACGTTAATTTGCCAGCCATATTTTAAGTTTCGGAATAGTTTACTTTTGTCAGTTAGTTAACTAACTGACAAAACATGCGGTAAAATAGTTATAAAAATCTGATAATGATGGTTTTATTTTAATCTATTCATCCCATACAGCAGACGCTTGTGCATATGGACTGCCGGGTAATGTCCATAAAGATACGGTAACATAGCGATGATGTTTATCTAACGCATCTATCGAAGCCATTTCTCCGGAAGAAAGTGTAAACGCAACAGCACCTAAATTTTCCTCAAGTCGCTCGATACGTACTGTTTTTGGAATAACAGCAAATCCTCTTTGCATTTCCCAGGCAAGAATTATCTGTGCAGGTGTCGATTGATAATCACTGGCAATCTCTGTAATTACAGGGTGATCCAGCAGTGCTTTGTCTGCCCGACCTAATGGACTATACGCTGTTATATGAATATTGTGCTGCTGGCAGAAGTCAACCAGTTTTGGTTGCTGAAGATAAGGGTGTAGTTCAACCTGATTTACTTCAGGTACAATGTCTGTTTCTTCTATCAGCCGGGCAATTTTTTTGGTACTAAAATTTGATACACCCACATGTCTGCACTTTCCTGATTCAACCGTTTTATTCATCGCCAGCCATGTTTCTGATAAAGGAACTTCTTTTGGTGACCAAATATCTTCTCCCACATCTGGAAAAAGTTTTTCTGCTTTAATTGCAACAGGCCAGTGCATAAGATAGAGGTCAAGATAATCTAACTGAAGATCGTTGAGTGTCTTATCAAGTGCCGGAATAACTTCATCTTGCCGATGTGCATTACACCAGAGTTTTGAAGTAATCCAGAGTTCATCTCGCGTTACGATTCCCTGAGAAAAAGCTTCCTGAAGGGCTTTACCTACTTC
Organism: Endozoicomonadaceae bacterium; assembly: GCA_026710285.1. Lineage (GTDB taxonomy): Bacteria > Pseudomonadota > Gammaproteobacteria > Pseudomonadales > Endozoicomonadaceae > JAPORK01. The sequence goes on from JAPORK010000427.1 coordinate 8,573, forward strand.
TTTTTCATTTCCGTAAATAGCGGCACAGTCAATATGACGATAACCTTTTTTTAACGCTTGCGGAAGAAGACTGGTGATTTTTTCTGGTGAAATTTGCCATGTGCCCAAACCAAGCATAGGTTGTTTATCATGATTGCCAAATAATAATGACTTCATTATTTATACCTCATTCAGAGTGTTGTTGATTAATGAAATAAAGTACTGCATTCATAATAAAATGATCTGTTTCTTATGGTATATAAAAATTCTAATGGTCATTTATCATGAATAAGTATGTTCATCCTGCGGAAAAATGCCCGCTTTGACTTCATAAGCATAATTGAAAATAGCCTTTTGTGTACTATCTGCTCCTTCAAGAAAGTTTTTTGTAAAGCGTGGAAGATGACCTTGTGTCATATTTAACATATCATAAAAAACGAGAATTTGTCCGTCTGTATCAGCACCGGCGCCAATACCTATGGTAGGTATACCGACAGTCCGGGTTATCTGCATAGCCAGATATTTTGGAATACACTCTAATACCAATAAATTAGCACCTGCCCGTTCCAGTAATTTAGCATCCTCCTCTAATTTTTCAGCAGCTAATTCATCGCGACCCTGAACTTTAAAACCACCCAGCATGGCAACAGACTGAGGCGTCAATCCAAGATGTACGCAGGTAGGAATGCCACGTTCTGATAACTTACTAATCGTATCACACAACCAGCGCCCCCCTTCAAGCTTTACCATTTCTGCACCTGCCTGCATTAGCAGTGCTGCATTTTTTAGTGTTTGCTCTTCTGTTGCATAAGACATATAAGGCATATCCGCAACAAGAAAACTTCTGCCACTGCCTTTTTTAACCATTTGTGTATGATAAACCATTTGTTCCATCGTGACACTCACGGTTGTTTGATGTCCTTGTGAAACCATACCAAGTGAATCTCCTACCAGGATAAGATCTATATTATTAGCGCTCACCAGTGCAGCCTGAGAGTAATCATAGCAGGTTAAACAGGCAATTTTTTGTTGTTCATGCTTCATTTTATTGAGTGTATGGAGTGTAATTTTTTTAATCACAGTGTCATCTCTGTTGTCTGTAATATTCGGTATTGATATGTCTGTATGACTTAAAAACACCTGGCTTGCTGTTGTGAATCCTGATGTTATCTGATTTCGAAACAATAAATCCTGGCATCGAAGTGCAACGGGTCCATATGCTTTTCTATATTAAAATATTTTCTGATATTAATGCAATAAAATAACAAAAATAAAACGTCAGCCTGAATATTATAATCCATTCAATATTATCAGACAGAATGATATAATGTTACAGTTATTCTCAGGTGGTGCGTTGTGAGGCGTTTATATCATCGAAAAAATAGGGCAGAATTTGGGCGTATATTTTTTTAGGGTCTGTTGATGTTTTGTCATATTACTCAGCTTTCACAAAACATTAACAGACCCTGGCAACCCGGGTTCGGGATTCATAAAAAACACTGTTACCTGATACTAACTTAAAATGCTTCATTTAAAAATAAATTATTTTCCAGTCAACAGCTTAATAAATTGACCAGACATTGCTTGGTGTAGTATCTCCAAATCCACTGAATAGTTCATAGTTTCCCGATAAATCATCTACAAATGAAACCGTTGTATAATCACCTACATCCAACAGATTTTCTAAATTTGACCGTATGGGCGTATCTGTCAGCTTTTTTATATCAAAACAAAGTATTGGAATATGCACTTCCAAAAAAGAATTTACAGCTTTATAATGGTTTTTTTCTAAAGTGGGGATACTCTGCTTTTGTAATGCGATTTGCCAGCTTTTGAATATTTCAAAGAAATTAATATAAATTATTTTTGGCTGTTGAAATGGTTGTGCAAAAAGCAATAAATTATCAGAAGAAAAATTTAATGAGTCAACAATTTCAGTTAGCATAAGTTGTGCTGAAATTGTTGTAATTTGAATTGCATTTTGGTTTTTCGTAATCACGGCATCCAGACCGTGTAATGATGATATTAAAGATTCAACATCTATAGTATCCGGATAAACAGGTGTGAAATTGTGACCTGTGTCCTGATTTATAGTTTTACAACTCATGATCAGATTACTTTTTATGTTATCAATAATTGTCGGATAAACATGCCTCAGAATACTAATCCACTGATTGAGATTTTGAATGCTTGTATTACTTGCCGGCAATGACTCTGCTGCATAACTCTTATTAAGATATGGACGCTCTGCACCTTTATCAGAGCGAGTTGATGAGCTATCTTCATGATGATTAAATTTCACCTCACTCTTTTCATCCCGCTGTTTTTTTTCTTGTGCAGCAGCCTGACAGGCTGGACAAGTTTCTTGATGTGTTTCTAATTCATCTTGACTACTCACTGCTCCACCACATGGCAAATGCTTAAACTTTTGATGCCGTATACAATAAGCTCTTCTTTCATAAAAAGTATCACAATAATTACATTTAAATGGCTTTTGTATTTTTTGTGGTCGTACAGGTCGTACAACATCATTAGAGATTGGTTTTATTAACTCATTTACTGTGTTGAGGTTAGATAGTATTTCAATTACATTACAATCAGATAGTGTATTTTTTTTATGTTGTTTATAGTTTTTAACATCCTTTTGTTTTGCATCAGTATGCGCTGCCTGAACTTTTAACATATCTGATACTATAAGGCAGAACAATACAGTAAACACAAAAAAAAATTTGCCGGTTATTGTTCTTTTAAAAAATATATTACAGTCTGCCCGATACAACATCACGATATTCCTCCTGTTTAAAAAGATAATTTTGAGAAGAAAATCGTTGTAGATTAGATAAAATATATTAAATTGCAACTTTTACCAGACACGCCGTAAAGCCTCGCCCTTCAGGGCGGGGATATAAGGCGGTTTTTTTTAGTTTCTGTTGACATTTTTGCCTGAAACAATTAGAATC
>JAPORK010000267.1 GCA_026710285.1 Endozoicomonadaceae bacterium
CGATGATAGTATGGGGATTTCCCATGTGAAAGTAGGACACTGCCAGGGCTTAATTCTTAACCCCTTATCTTTTTTAAAGGTAAGGGGTTTTTTATTGCTCATATTCTAACAATGTCTTCATTCTTGTCACGCAGACACACAGAATTAAACACTACCTAATAAGCATTTAATTGGATGTGAAAAAGCTTAAAAATTTTTTCTACCCTATGTGCGCCTTGCAAGTGCATAAAATCTTGCAACCTGAAATGGTCGTCACGGTAAAGCTGCGGTCGGCAGCCGTGTACCGAGTCTTGCGTGGTGTGAGGTAACGATCACTGCGAAGCGTAGACAGGAAGATAGCAGACCATATCGTTGGTTAAGGGGTAATTAGCCTCGAAATTGCTTATCATTGAAGCAGCTGGAGCTGATGTGGAGATGATCTCCTGACTATCCATGATTCTATACCGGGAAAGTATTTTTTTACCAGGCACGCCGTTAATTATTCAAAAAACTTATAAAAGGAACAACTGCTCCTAAATGCGTTTATTATTCTTTCTACTGCTTGAATATAAGCGAGTATCGTTTGTATTAACTCTATTTTTTTTTCAAGTCCTGCGTATTCATCAATATCTTCTTCTAAATATACATCATCTGCATGTACATCATTATTATCTTCTAAATATACATCATTATCATCTAGGTAATTTGACCCGTCTGAAAAAATATAGTTATACGGTAAGTTTTTCTTGATTGCTTCAAACTGATTATCTGTTTTTGTCCCCGTCGCCTGCGCAGATAATGAGAAACAATTAATTTCGCATAAGACAATCAAAAGAGATATAAAAAAGTTGTTTTTTTTAAATGATTTAATTAGCATGTTTTTTCTGTAACTCTGTAATGGTCTGAAGTGTAAAGTTAATACTCAAAATGTACGTAACAAAACATAAAAAAGACAAAATATCCTTAATTGGATAGACATGTTACATAAAAAAATTTAAAAAGACAAACACTTTCAGTTGCAGTAAAATTTTTAGCTAGGAAAGAATCAGGTTGTTGCTTTATTCATACAATGTATTGTAGAATACGTCATATTAATAACAAAGTATTATTACGTAATAATCGATTATAAAGTCATAGCAGAAAATTAACGTGAATAAAATGATAGTATATTATGATTAAGAAAAACTTTTATTTTTATCTGTTGTTAGTAATAACTACTACAACTATATATGCGGGTGTGCCTGAATGCGCTGATGTTGCAATTGTTCACTCAAAAAAACTGTTAGGGTACTCTGTTAGTTTTGTTAAAGAGTCAGAAGAAACCAACTATGAAGCAGAAAGACTCTCTGACCTGCCAGCAGCTTTTCCTAACTGGGAAGTAGATGTGCTGCAAAAAAATTTGCCTTTAAAATATGAACATCCTTACTCTTTTTCATGTACGTATAAAAAAGGCTGTTGTTTTTCTAAAAAACCAAAAACAAAACATTTTAATTTTCAAATGCAAGAGATAAACAAACAACCGCACATTGTTGTATATTTTGAAGATGCTAAAGCAATATCAAGTAACAAAACAGCAAAAGAGAAGATAAGTCCGGGTGGTTCAAATAAAATTAATATTTTGATTAATCTTAAAGAGCAAACGGTTAAAGTTTTAAGAGGTGATAATCGTCTCATTGATGGTTGATGATAATTAAGATCTGATCATTCCCTTTTTTAAAAGTGAGTCATCACAGTTTAATTTTGAGGATGCTCACATTTTCCGGTAATTATAACAGATGATTTTTAATCATTTTTGCTTGTAATGTAGATAATAAAGAATTAATATTGTCTCTTTATTCAAATATGAAATATTCAGATTGAATTTTTAACATCATTTAATTGCTGTAAATAATCTTTATACTTGTTAAATATTGCCCATGAACTGGTAAGTCGTTGGTGATTTTAATTGGGATAAAAGCAGTAGTAAAATGAATATTTTAACAGAGCAGATATAAATCAGGTGATTTTTATGGATCATGTTTCAAGGTCAAGTAAGAGATTTTATACAAATATTTATACAGACGAGGTAGACGGGAGTAGTGAGAGTAAAAAAATAAAGCTGAACAAAAATAGTTATAAAGTAACTGTTGCCGATGGAAATACCAATAACCATGGGGATGGAGCTAAGAAGGCAGCTGCTAATTTTTTTTGCGGGAGTAACAGTGGCAGCACATCTGAAATACGGCAAATTCTTTCTGCTAAAAGTTTTGTATCAGGCAATGAAGACAATAAAAAAAACAATGCAGCGATAAAAATACAAAAATATTACAGAGAGTTTCGGGTGAGGAAGAGCTCAACACCAGTAAATGAATTAGGTGCAAAAGTAATGATTAATGAGAAGAGTCAAATAAATTTTTATTTTCCCCAATCCGATCAGCTCAATATAAAACCCTATTTTAGAACTCCTCACAATGAAGTGGAAAATGGTATTGAAGGTAAGTATAAAAAAATAACCCGTTCAGATTCAAGCTTTGTTCAGTTAAATGATAAATCCAATTCAAATGATCCTGTTGCTGCTGCTAAAGATTCAAGCTTTGTTCAGTTAAATGATAAATCCAATTCAAATGATCCTGTTGCTGCTGCTAAAGATTCAAGCTTTGTTCAGTTAAATGATAAATCCAATTCAAATGATCCTGTTGCTGCTGCTAAACAAGCAAATGAATTAGCTGCTGAGCTTTCAAAATATTCCTCTATATGCCGGTTTTTTTATGTTGACAGGAATACATTACTGGCAGAAAATGGCGGTAAAGATCTGTTTGAGCGTGTTTTTGACAAGGAAATGTGTTCGTTGAATATGTTTAAAAAAGCTTGTGAAGAGTTAGAAGAAATGCATAAAGAAGGTATCTTCCTACGAGATATCAAGCTTGAAAATATGGTTGCAAAAGGCACAGGAAATGCAGATAGCGCCCGACATATTGATCATGATTTTATCGTTACACCCAACTATGGCGATTACAGAAGGTCTTGCTGTACAACTGTCATGATAACCGCAGAACTGCTGTCGAAACGAAAGAGCAAAAATTTAGGTAGAGTTAAACGAGCATTAAAGGCAAGCGATTATCTTGCAATGCTTCTAACCATAATGAGCGCTGTTAACCAAGAATTGGCAGTAATTATTTTTAATGAAAAATCTTTAAAAGTTGGAGTTAAGTTAACAAGTTATCACAATGAGTGTCTGGATACCATCATTAAACCCGAACATCAGAAAGAGGTAAGAAGGTTTCTGCAACGTCCTGCTAAAAACCGGTTATCAGCTCCATTACACAAAATGTTTAAATGGTCGAATGAATCTCACAATGATGTGCCTTGTCAAAATGATACACGATAATCCAGGGTTCATTTACTAATAATAATTTCTAATAAAGTGAATCCAATGTTTACAGGTGAAATCGATATAAATAATGGTGTACATGCACCATTATTTTAAATTTTCATTGTAAAATTGAAATTTTTAGCGTGAGTTTTTGTATTAACCGTAGATTTCTCTGATCGTTTTTGTGCATTCAATAACTTTTTATCCCATTCTTCTATGTGTTCAACCAATAAATTGATTGTCTCTTCTATTAGTTCTTTTGTTAACGTTGAAATCTTTAAGGATTGATAAACCGTCACTCTGTTCTCACTTTCAAAAATACCAACGCCCACACCTCCGCGCAGTGGTTTTATAGCTTTTTCTGCAATTTCTCTGTAAAAACTGATCGGGGTATTATTGGGGATTTCATTGTTTGCTGTTATAGCAATTCTCAGCATTCTGGCTTGTATATCGCTATAAGCTGTCATAGACAGAGATACATCTTTCTCAGCTTCCGGCTCTAAAATGCAAGTGAAAATACCTCTTGTATCAAATTTAGCTTCAATACCCTGATCTGAAAAATAATCTTCAAACGCTTTCATTTTATTTTCCATGTTCAATCGGTAAAGTTTCAGTTTAGCTTTTGGTTTCGTAGTGATTCATACTTTCTGATATGTTTTGCTGACATAAATTAAACATCGTTGTTTTGAATCATTATCAAAACATGTGTTTGAAATGTTACAAAACGACAGCCTGATTTAATTTACCTGGCTTTGTATTTAACAATACTTCGGACAGTTTTTAAAAATATACGATGGGTTAAACTGTAAGTTATTGATTTTTAACGATATTTTTTATAATAAAATGAAAAATAAATCCTTTTGAAATCAACAACTTACAAAAACTGTCCGAAGTGTTGATATCAGTTATTTCGTTTTAACCGCTTTCTTATCTTTCTTGATTTTTCAGTTAATATTTTTCTTTTTAACGATGATAAATAATCAACAAAGAGTTTTCCGTTCAGGTGATCTATTTCATGTTGTAAACATTCACCTAAAAGACCTTCTCCTTCTATTTCAAAAAACTTGCCGGTTGCATCTTGTGCTTTTACTTTAACCCACGCTGGGCGCTTAATTATTGCATAGCTCCCCGGAATTGATAAGCAACCGGCCTCCATTTCATGTTCTCCACGTGTCTCAATGATTACAGGATTGATTATTACAATTTTTTCTAAACCCTTTCCCTTAGTATCAATAACAGATAATGATAGCGATTTTCCTATTTGAGGAGCAGCAAGACCACATCCATTATTAGCGTACATTGTGTCGAACATGTCATTAATTAACACCTGCAATTCATCGTTAAAGTCAACAACAGGTTCTGCGACTTTTTTAAGTACTGCTGCTGGCTCATAAACCAGGGGTAAAATCGCCATCTAAAAATACTCCATTTATTAATGTGTCATTAAATTATACATTACAGGAAAAGCGCAAAGAAAGTCTTTTGGGGATATTAATTATCCTGTATTGCGCATACCTGCTGCAATTCCTGCAATTGTCATCTTCATGGCTTGTCTGACAGATTTATTTTGCTGCCCCTGTGTTCTGATCCTTCTGAGCAGTTCAGCCTGCAACATATGCAACGGATCTGCATAAGGGTTACGTAATTGAATTGCTTTTTGTTCCCATGGACGTGCAGACATAAGCGGTTTGCCATCGTTTAATTGCGTAACGACATTAATTAAATCAGTTAGCTTACTACGCAATGTTTTGCCCAGGTTTTTCAGTTCGTCAGGAACCAGTAAGGATTCATAATAACTGGCAATCTCAATGTCTGTTTTTAACAAGACCATCTCAAGCATTTCTATTCGGGCGCGAAAGAAAGGCCATTTTTGCAGCATTTCCTGTAGTAATGGCATGTTATCTTCATTAATTGCCTGTTGTAATGCAGTTTCTGTACCCAGCCATACAGGCAACATTAAACGACATTGAGTCCATGCAAAAATCCATGGAATAGCCCGCAGACTTTCAATACCGCCATTGGATTTACGTTTTGCCGGACGACTACCTATTAGCAGTTCACCGAGTTCCTGCTCAGGTGTTAGTGCACGGAAATAAGGAACAAAGAGCGGTTCGCCTCTTACCATATTGCGATAAACTTCCAGAGAAGCTTTGGACATCTTATCCATTAACGTGCGCCACTTTTTATCCGGACCTGGAGGAGGCAGAAGGCTTGCTTCAAGCGTTGCACTGGCATATAGCATAAGGTTTTGCACTGCGATTTTAGGGAATCCGTATTTAAAACGAATCATCTCTCCCTGTTCCGTTATTCTTAAGCGGTAATCCACTGAACCCGGAGGTTGAGAAAGTATTGCGGCATGTGCAGGACCGCCTCCCCGCCCTACTGTTCCGCCACGCCCATGAAAGAGGGTAAGGTTTATATCACGGTCATGGCAAATTTGTGTAATGGCCTCCATGCTTTGGTATTGTGCCCAGGCCGCGGCCAGTTGTCCGGCATCTTTTGCTGAATCAGAATAACCAATCATAACCATTTGTTTGCCCTGAATATAGCTGATATACCAGGGTAGATTAAACAGTTGTGTTATACAGTCTTTAGCGTTATTAAGATCGTTAAGTGTTTCAAACAGCGGAACAACCGGCATATTCCAGGTACAGCCACTTTTTTTAAGCAGTAAAATAACCGCAAGCACATCTGAAGGTTGTTTGGCCATTGAGATAATATAGCTGCCAAAATTACATTTATTTTCTTTGGCAATAGTGCGACATGTATCAAGTACTTCCTGGGTTTTTTCTGAAGGATTCCAGTGATGTGGAATTAATGGTCGTTTGCATGACAGCTCTTTCAGCAAAAAGGTTTGGCGCTCTTTTTCTGACCACTGTGAATAGTCACCTAACTCCAAAAAATTGGTGAGCTCGGCAATTGCCTGTGTATGTCGGTCAGCTTCCTGGCGAATATCCAGTGTAATTAATCCCAGCCCAAAGCTTTTTGCACGATATAACAAATCAAGCAGTAAACCTTTGGCAATTATTTCAAGACCACACTCACATAAAGAGTCATAACATAACTGTAAAGGTTCGATTAGCTCATCATTATTTTGGATAATATCCTCTGTGGAACAAGGTTCGTTTTTGAACAGTTGGATACATACATCACGGGTGTATTCAAGCTTTTTGCGTAAACTGTTCAGTAAAACACGATAAGGTTTTTTAGCGTTATTCACTCTCTCTTTTAAAACAGCAGAGCATTCATCCATAGATAATTCTGCAGTGACCTGGTTCAATTCATGTAAATAAAGCGTGCTGCCTGCCCAGCGACCAAAAAGCAGTGCTTTCCTGGTAATATCAGCCGTTACGTTGGGATTGCCATCCCGGTCTCCTCCCATCCATGAAGCAATACGGACAGGAACAGCGTTGGCTGGCAGATGATAGCCGGTATGCCTGAATAATTTATCATTGAGCTGGCGAATAAATCGGGGTACAGCATGCCATAATGAATGTTCGATCGTTGCCAGTCCCCAGCCTACTTCATCAACGGGTGTGGGACGTTCTTCCCTGATTTCATTGGTATGCCAGCTCTGCCAGATTAATTGCTCCAGCCGCGATGTTGCCTGAGCAATTTCTTCCTGAGAAGCAGTATGCTGCATATTATCAAAGCATTCCGTCATGGAGGCATATTTTTGAATAAGCGTTCGTCTGGTTACTTCTGTAGGGTGTGCTGTCATCACCAGCTCAATATCAAGTTTGCTGACAGCATCACGTATCTGCTCCGGTGAAAAATCTTTTTCTTTCAACTTAATAAATAAGGTTTCCAGGGTGTCACGAAGACATAAATCACCCTGGCAATGCTCAGAAGCTGCATAATATTGTTCGGTAATATTTGCTAAATTAAGAAACTGGCTAAATGCTCTGACAACTGGTAATAATTCATCATCTTGAAGATTGTTTAATACATCAAGCAGTGCTTTTTTATTACTTTCATCACCTGCACGGGCAGACTTTGACAGCTGCCTGATATTTTCTACCTTATCGAAAAAAGCTTCACCATACTGAGCACGGATGGCATCTCCCAATAATCTGCCGACAATGTTAATATGATGTCGTAATCCTGTCTCTTGAACTTGCATATACTTATTTACTCCCTACCTTTATTCTTACTAATTCATTCACGCTGTGTCTGATGTCTTTATGGTTCACTGAGTCAAATGACAAAACATCAACAGACTCTGGCTGATCGGTTGTTATTTAGTTAAATCTCCACACTGTATTGCTGAGTCATCATTTTTACAGGTATATGATTACCTTAATTGCGCAACCTTACACTACTTTACTTTTTCTTTCAAACTTTCTGTAAAACTGCTTAATAGTCGAATAACCGACAGAGAAAATATTGTCTATCTGATTTTATTAAAAAATGGTTAATGGTACAATGGCTATAGATTAGCAGTGTGGTATGAATAAATTTATCATCTACCGGTTTAATTGCAAATAAAGCACAAATTTACTTAGCGAAGTATATGATTTGCAAGACAGAGCAGTCATCACTTTAATTAGCAACAAAATCTTATATTAGTTTTTTTAAGGGGTAGGATAGTAATAATAATGGATATTTGGTCTGCAACTATCATTCTTTTTTTAATTATGGATCCTTTGGGAAATTTACCAGTTTTTATTTCCATTTTAAAAACAGTCTCACCGGAACGAAGAAAAATAATCTTAATAAGAGAGCTTTGTATTGCGCTCGTTTTTATGCTGTTATTTTTATTTGCCGGGCAATCTGTTTTAAGTTTTATGGGGTTAGAGGAGTCGGCAGTAGGTATTGCCGGAAGTGTTGTGTTAATGATTATTGCAGTACGGATGATCTTTCCCGTAGCACGCAATCCTGCCAGTAGTGATGATCCGGTGGCTGATGAAGAGCCTTTTATTGTTCCTCTGGCAATACCTTTAATAGCAGGACCTTCTTTAATGGCTACAGCAATGTTACTTTCTAAAAAAAATCCGGATAACTATCTAGAGATTACCATTGCCATGATCATTGCCTGGTTTGCAAATTCTGTTATTTTAATGTGTTCAGGATCGCTGATGCATATACTGGGTAAAAGAGGGTTAGTTGCCCTGGAACGTTTGATGGGTATGGTGTTGGTCATGCTTGCCATTCAAATGCTGCTGGACGGAATAAAGCAGTATATTTCGGTGCTGCACTTCTAACCGCCCGGTGAAAATGCGTAACACAGTGCCTTTCACTGCCGCTGGTGGTGCCATTCATTGATGGTATCACTATTTATAAAGGTTTAAAGACATGTATTGGCTATAGGGTTTATCCAGAACGCTGTCGTCAACACGCAATACTCCCTTTGATATTGAGATTGTCTTTGCACTCATTAAATAGATCAACAGACTCAAAAGCTTCACGCTCAAGAAAACGATTTACACTGTCATGTGAGATATTCATTATTTCTGACAATCGAGTACAGCTGGTTGAGCCGGGCTCACTTATAAGAAACCCCATGTACATAGGTAAAGTACATTTGGCGGTAGTCGGACGGGTTATCTTTCTTATCATTCTAAAAAGTATCACTTGTTCCTGGTAACTACCACAATCATATCATTTGTCAATGCGTAACTCCTAAGATAGTGGGTCTGTTTTCAGGTTGCAATCGGTATTACCAGCGCTGAAAGTCATCCCGGCACGATAGGTCACATAAACTGTGATGTGAAGAGCAGGTAAGCGTAGTGCGGCAAAACCGCATGCTGCGTTTGATGTGGCGGGTGATGGAGATGGAGTCAATTGAGGAGTACCCTCGTGATTTGACCACCACGCCATTGCCCGACCCTACGATGCGGTGGTGCAGGGAATGACGGAGCAGAAATAAGCCAACAGTCTGGTTGTTATTACTGGCAATAAAAAATGAATCCTTTGGATGATCTTCAATATCCTCTAAGATAGTTTTCGTTGCACTATCCAAATTCGTGTGCTCACTTATAACTTCCCTGGCTATTGCATGAGCCTGATAAAAACTAACGCTTTGAATTTTCATAAGGATTCCCTATGGTTCTTTGGAACTGCACAACAGCACAGTCCCGGGAATTTTCTGCTATGATATTATCAAACAACTCAATAAGAAGGTACTTTACAATAGCCATCAGAAAGCTGTTTTTTAAATTTTATCATATTTGTTTTTTGCTTATACCACATTGCGTACATTTGCTCAAAGGCGTTAAACAAGTCTGTAACCATTTTTGTTGCAAATGCTCTTTCTTCATCATTTAGTTTTATCGCTAAAATAGTTTCGTCTATTTCATTATGTTCCAGCCAGTTGCCTGCTTTATGGTTTTTTTCCGCAATTCGATGGGTTTCTCCAAAAAACTTTAAAGTATTAATTTCCGGGTTTTTCTCAGTATATAAATACAGTGACTCTGAGAAAGACCCAAACGTAGCTTCCATTATTTCAATTAAAATAAGATCAATCACTGTTGAAGGTTTCGTGTAGTGATAGTTAAATGCTTTATAGATAAGCTCACGTGATTCTTTGGTATCTTCACTCCAGAGGAATGATGTAAAGTTAAGAAGATTGCTGCCTAATTTTGCATATCCCAGCTGGTTTAAGTCTTCTACATACCATTTCCAGTGTTCAATATCTTCCTCACAGTGGGTTGAAATATTTTTTTCAAGTGCATTTTTTGGGTTTTTAATCCATATGCAGGATAGCAAATCTTTAAATCCCATAATAAAAAATAGCATTGGTGGTGTAAATGACATTTTTTCATCGACAGAAATATCCAGATTACTTAACCATGATAAAAAACGACATTTTTGTAGTTTATTTTTTTCTGTTTCAATGAGTTCGATAATTTTTCTCATCTGATTTTCCTGTTTAACAATTTGAATAAAAACATATTTTTATTGTGTTTATTTAATTTAAAAAAATTAGAGTAAATTGCTTTCTTAAAAATTTTTGTAACTGCAAAGTTTCATAAAAACACAATGACTGCGCTTTAGAGTTGAATAAGTATAGGGTGAATAAAGCCCGGCTCTGGAAAATCTATCTATCTTTGAACTATAAATATATAATTTTTATGTATAACACTGCTTCTGGCTGCTGCCCGGCAGACGTAGTTTTTCGGAGACCTTTTATGTCTTGAAAAAGCGAGTCAACCCTGTGAATAGCAGAACAAGTGTCGATAGCAGTATATGTACGATGATTTTCTGACCGTAACAGGACAAGCTAAAAATTTTATCGCAATGGAGGGAATGATGCACACATTCAGTCGCTATCTTGCCGTATATTTTGCATGGATACTGGGCATTACTGAGACATGGTTGTTTCTATCTACAGATCAGTACTGGCCATTGTCATTTAATGATTATCTGGCTATTGTGCTGATATTGTGGTGTGCAAGAATAGCACGATTTCAGCAGGGAGTGGTTCTTTTGTCTGCCAGCTGGGCGTTTGCTGCCGGCAATTTTTATGCTTTATTGCTGTCTGCTAAAGTCACCACTTCATTTATGACAATACAATTTATAGCCATGTGTATTGGGCTGACAGTTTCAGTCATTGGATTACTCTCTTCACTATTGTCAGGCAGACGCTTCTTTGGTAGTAACAAGCGTACTATTTAATTAAGGCAATCTAAAAATTCTTAACAAGACTAAATATGAATATGATTAAATGAAGTAGCACGGTAGTGGCGGTGAGAGAGGGATTCGAACCCTCGATACGCAGTTAACGTATACACGCTTTCCAGGCGTGCGCCTTCAACCACTCGGACATCTCACCGTTTTTAGCACATAAGATTCTAAAATACAGATGTGTCGGTATCGTATTATAAAATTATGTGCATTGCAAGCCTGAATTTTACTTTTTGTTGCTAATCAGGCATTAATGTTCTAAATGAGTACAGTAACACTAATTGTTGCTATGCAACGATTCATTTAGTTGAATCGCTGATTTATTTTTCAGGCATTCAATCTCACCGGTTTGTGAATTTCTGCGAAATAGTAAATCATTTTTTCCGGAAAGCTCCCGTGCTTTTACATTCTGCTTTTTCTTGGTGTTTAGCATGGTTACTTTTGCACCTGCGGTAATATATAGACCGGCTTCTACCGTGCAATTATTCCCCA
>JAPORK010000227.1 GCA_026710285.1 Endozoicomonadaceae bacterium
AGCGTTAATCATCCCGTCAACTAAAATTCCTAGACCGCCCAGGATAAAAGGAGGCTCAATATTCCAGTGAGACCGCTGCTGTCTTGTGGCTTCTTCTTTTGTTAATAATCCCCTGCGCAGTGCTGCGGAACTACAGATAACTAATTCTGTTGCATGTGTTTTAGCGAAACTCACCCACTGATCACGTAGTGATACTTCATCCTGCGGAACGGTTGACAGCGAAGAAGCGATTTGCACAGCAGCATCATAAAAGAACACACATGGAAGTGTATGACCTGCTCTGATCAGCGCCTGGGCAAAACAGAGCGCTGTTGCAGGTGACTGTGTTGCATAAGGTTCTCCGTAAACAGTTAATATGTATCGCATACCTTTCACATTTGAACTTACAGCAGATTAAAAAGTTTATTATTTTACTAAGAAATAGCAGGATTATCAATCTGTACTGTTTATATCCTGAGTCCGCAATATTTGTCTATATGATAATGTATAAGACGTTAAATTTATATAAAACGCCTCTATCCATATCTTGTTAAATAAAAAAGTTCATCAGAATGTTATTAAAACTAACAAATATATTTAATTTTGTTAATTAATAATAAGATGTATTATTGCTTCATAATAAAAAATATTTTTTTATAAATCAATAACTTGCTTTTTAAATATACGGTATAAAACATGAGAAATTTTATTTTTTTGCATGTTTTATTAAGTTATTAAATATCACTGTCATGAAACTTAACATCTGTTATTTATTCAAACAATCATTATTTACAATTACTTTGAATGGTTTTTGAAAATAATCAAAGTGACAGTATTTGAATTGTTGATTTAAAAAGATGCTTATCTTTAGCAAAATAAAGATAAATTATCTTTCAAAATCAATATGTTAATCAGAAAGCTATTATATTCAAACTCAGTGGAGTGAATAGCTTAAAGGAAAAGGAAAAATATTATGCAAAAAATTAAAAAGATATTAACCATTATGAGTTTGCTCATTTTGTCTGTTCAGGCGGTTTATGCCACAGAAAGCCAGACAGTTAATGAGAATTACAGAGCCGCACAATCAACAGAAGGCATAGATAAGAACCATGATATGGAAGATGGGGTTGTTTTTGTGCAGGCAGAAGAGGCTCAAGTTGAGGAGACGGTTGATGCCACAGAAGACCAGGCAGTAACAGAAGATCAGGCAGTAACAGAAGATCAGGCAGTTAATGAGGATTACAGAGCTGTACAATCATCAGAAGGCATAGATAATAACTATGATATCGAAGATGGAGTTGTTTTTGTGCAGACAAAAGAGGCTCAAATCGAGAATGACTATTTCACTTTTTCGAATAAAAGTACCACAAACACTATGTACATTAATAACGATAACAAAGATGCTTTTGTTGCTGATTTGGATAAATATAAAGAAAAAGATGCCACCGTTAAATATTACAAAACTTCTTTTTCCGGTAACCTTCTGACAAGAAAGGAACTGTCAATGCCGCCTTTAATCTTTGGTACAGGTGTTCCTATATTGTCAGGAGGATACAATGAAAATGCAAATAAATTGTTGCCAATTGAAAAGTTTGAAGATAGTGATTCATACAAAAAATTTAATTTCAGCCCGGTAAAAGATGTTACCATAGAAACAGCTAAAACTACGCATATATCCGGACAACTGATAAAAGCGTATCGTAGTGCCGATATGGCGTCTTCTGTAACCAAACAATATTCTTGCTATGCAAGTTTAATTGATGAGACTGAACAAGTGCACAATTTCTACACGCAAAAAGAAGTAATGTGTAATTATTTTTATGATGCTGTGCAATCAGGTATGCCAGTAACTGTACAGTTTGCGCATAGTTCAGTTTTTGGCAATGCAGTCGTTACTATCAGACCAAAAGTAACCGACTTAGATGTGTTACCTCTTGGATTAGACGGAAAGCCGGTTGAACAGAGTATTGAAACCGAACCTTATACTGCTTCAGCGGGTATACTGGGCAATCTTACAAATGCTGTAACTGGCTTTTTTGTAAGCACAAGTGTACCTGAAGATATTGCTGAAACAGAAGAATCAAAAGATGAGTCAGAGAATAGTGTTGTAGATAACAGTGAGTCCGGAAATAAAGACGAAGATAACACTAAATCTGAAGATAAAGCCGAAGGTAAAGCCGAAGATAACAGTAAATCTGAAGATAAAGCCGGAGAAGATGACAAAAAAGCATCTGAAAAAGATGAATCAGAGCAACCACCTGTAGTAAAGACAGAGAGTGCTACTGTACCGGTTGAAGTAAAGGAACCATCTTCAGAAGAAAAGAGTGCTACTGTACAGGTTGATAAAACTGCAGAAACGGCTAAGAAACCTTCGCAGGAGAACAAAGAAAAAGTATCAGCACAGAATAACGCATCTCGTCAGAATACACAGGCAGAGGTCCCTAATCCGCAAAAGACTCCGGAACCTACGCAAAACGCTAAGAAAAGAAAAAGTCGTTATACTTTTGCTTAATGCAGATAAATTAAAGTAAAACATTATCAATATGCAAAAATCTCATCAACTCCGTCGGAGTGATGAGATTTTTTTTATCAGGCTATACCCATTACTATTAAAAGCAGCTGAATCTTTTTGTAAACAGATAATCTGATGTAAAAAATACGTAAGACAACAACTGGCTATAAAAACAGCAGACTATATCTGAATCTGACATCTGTACAATATTATTTATTTTGTATTAGTCAAAACTGTTCTTGATACTGTTCTTTGTTGTTGCTGTATCGGAGGTTTTCGGCATATTTTGTCGAGTTCTTTCTATAAATTTATCTACAGTTTTATTATAAACAGGTATGCCAAACAAAAATTTTTTTTCTGCTTCTCTTAATAAGCTTTTTTTACGATATTCACCCTTTTTTAGGTTTTTCCGCACGTTGTCTATCTGGTTTCGCAGGTCTGGAGTTGGGTTAATTGCAGTGTTCTCTATATGATCAGCTCTTGGAGCATATGAAGCATGTGGAGCAGTCAGTACCGGAGGGGGAGGAGGTACAGATGAAGATTTATTAGTAGAACCTGAATTACGCCGTGGACGTTTTTTCAATTTATTTTGTGCCTCGAGCTGTTGCTTTTGCTGTATTTCCAGATTACGCTGCTGTTGCATTATTTGTTCGTTCTCTATGCTAATTTTTATTTGTTCAGCTTTTGAGATTTGTGATTTGGTCTCCTCTTCTTCAACAGTCACAGAATCCTGCGTCACCAGTTTTCGGCTTACAAAGCTGGGGTGATTCTGAAAATAAACTGCAAAGTTTTCCTCTTTGTCGCTTTCTTTCTCTACAGAATTTTTCGTTCCTTTATCTCTTGCTTCTGTAACAGAGGTTCTTGTTGATGATTTTAACTGGCTCCTGCCAGCTTGCAGCTGATTCGGAGTTATTTGTTTGTCTTTAACCTTTAAACCTGGCGTCTTCTTTACACTATTATCAGCTTTCTCCAAAGGTTGGGTCTTGGGTAAGGTTCGGGTTGTAAATGAAGGTGGAGGTGGTGGTGGTGGTGGAGGTGGTGGAGGTGGTGGAGGTGCAGATGAAGGAATGTTCTGACTACATTGATCCATGCTGACACTGTTTTGGTTAGTTGGATCGGGTGTAGTTATTCCGGAGATAGCCGGAGATGCTAATGGCAAACTTGCTGAAAAATTATTAGGTATCAGAGGTTGTTCTTCAGGTAGTTGTTCATCTTCTGAGTATTCATATTCTTCATGTTCTTCATAATAACTAATTATTTGTTCAGCCGGTTGAACAATGACTTCTGTTTGTGCAGATACTGTTTTTCCATTTTCATATAAAACGGTCAATGTGACTGGATAGCGATTATTATCAGTTGATTTATAGCGGGGTGCCAAAAACTGAGCGGTTGATTTGTTTGTACCGTTAAGAGAAGGTAAAGAGGGGGAGAACCATTCATAAGCAATGGCTTTATAATTTTTATTGTTTATTTGGGGTGATAACACAACCGGCTGTTGTTCAGTTACAGTTACGGAAGCAGGCATAAAAATTTCTGGTGTCCGGGTACGCGTGTTTAAAACAATACCATATTCCCGGTCTACCTGACGAAATAACTGTTGTGACAAGTCTGTTCTGGCAGGCTTCCAGGTGAAGTGTGTCTGACTTTTTAGTGAACGACTAAAGTCATACACAAACTGGAGGGAAAATACCATTTTGGCATTATGTCTTTTCTGTGCAGCAACAGAACGACTGGCAGAAAAGCCAATTAATGGAACAGGACGATATTCAACACTATAAGTAAAATCACGCAGGGAGTTTTTGTAATCAGTCTCTTTGTAAAGATGTATACCATTTCCTTTCCACAAGGCATGTTGTGCTGAAAATGAAAGCTGTGGATAAAAAGGCAGTATCATACGTGTCTTTATATCAAAGCCATTGGCAGGTTTTTCTTGTTTGAAAGTATTATCAGGAGATTTGTGCCATTTGTTTAAACCCTGATACCAGTTACCAGAAAAATTAATATACTGCCAATTGAGTTCAACACCCGGACTCAGGCGATGATTTCCTCCTTTGCTGTCGTAGTCATAAAAAATATTAACACCCCAAAAAAAATCTTTATTGTCGTTTAAATAACGAAAGCCTAAACCGGCATTATAGGTTAATCTCTTGTCATAGTAAGTAAGACCGGGTGCAAAAAACAGAATACTTTGTTGTTTATTCATCAAAACAGGAATAAATGTACGTAAGTATCCGGTATTATTTTTGCTTCCTGAGCGAAAAAGATCAGCAGATAAGTTGATATTACGTAGTATGTGGTAATCCCAGTCACTATGGTTTTTAAGCGTATAATCTGATTTTGTTTTTAACAGATTGCTATTATCCTTATTTATACCACTGTTTGCTACATGTAAGCTGTCAGTAAATATTGCAAGTAATACTAAAAAACTGTTTGCTGACTTTTTGAGAAACATATCTACCTTTTCTTATTTTTATTTTCGTTTTTTATTATGTGAATAAATAATTTTTGATTATTGGTTTTTATTTTTGTTAAGGTAGTTTTAGTAAATTATCACTGGGTGGCTTGCCAGCCTTCTTCATTAGAACCTTTTTCATTTCATCCACTATCTGTGCCTGTACATCATTTTGTTGTTTTGTTAATTTTTTATTACCGTTCTGTTTATTAGCTTGCTTACGACTTTTTATCATTTCATAAACATCCACAGGTGCCTGAACCGCAGGTGGTGGTGGAGCAGGTGGAGGTGGGGCAGACGGTGGAGGTGGTGGAGCCGATGATAAGCCTGAAACGGGTGAGTTTGGTGCATTTGGTCTTGTTGCTGGTGGTATGGTTAAATAATTTTGGTGAGAATTATTATCATAATTACTCCATGAGAATACACTATCATATCTTCTTAATCCCGGAATATTTTTAGCTGATTGAACAACTAATGTTGTTTGCTTTGAAGAGGTTTTTCCATTAGCATAAACAATGGTTAATTTGACCGGGTAACTATTTGAATTTTTTGGGTTATATTCAGGAGCAACCACGATAGGAGTAGAGGTATCTGCCTGATAAAGTCCCAGTGAAGGTGAAGACCAGTTATAGCTGACAACTTCATGTTCATTATTACTTATTTGAGGGGTCAAAGGCGTTGCCTGGTTTTCAAAAATAACGATAGATGTTGGAAGTAAAATTTCTGGCTGTCCGTTTAATGGTTGTTCTCTCATGCTCAAGACGACATTATTTTGCCGCTCAACATGGTTAAATAGCTGTTGTGAAAAATCTGTTTTGACAGATGTTAGTGAAAAAGCAGTCTGTTCTGCCAGAGAGCGGTTGAAGTCATACATGATATTTACACTAAAAGCTGTATTTGATTTATACTTCTTTTGTCTTGCAACAGAATGATTTAGAGAAAAGCTAAGTAAAGGGACTGGACGATATTCAATGCTGTAATTGATACCATTAGGTGATTTACTGTACATGTCTTTGTGATAAAGATCTACTTTTTTCCCCTTCCATGAAAAGTAGTTCATTGCACAGGCAACCTGAGGGTAAAACGGCATGAGTATACGCAATTTTACATCATAACCACTGGCTGGTTTTTCCTGCTTATTGTCATTTTTGCTTTGAATCTGCCAGCTATTTAATGCATGATACAGATTTCCATACAGGCTAAGATATGACCAGCTAAATTCAACTCCTTCACTTAAACGGCTATGTTTACCTTTCTTGTCATAATCATAGAACATGTTTATTCCCCATAAATGTGATTTTTTACTATTCATCTGACGGAAGCCTAATCCAGCATTATACATTAGTCGTCGCTGATAACGAGTAATACCAGGTATCAAAAAAAAAGAAGATTGTCTTTTATTATCAGACCATAAATTGATGAATGCATGCAAATATCCATTATTTTTTTTATTATATTTATTAAAAAGATCATTTGAAAAATTGAGATTCTGTATAAATTTGTGGTCTGCTTCTGTCCTGCTGTACGAGTCATTAACAGATAAATATTGTTCAAATGCTGAATTATATCTTTTGTTATTTTTCAGATCAGATAAATATACAGGCTCTTTCTCTTCAGGATGCAATGATTCTGGTGTGACGCTTTCCAGAGCAAAACTCTCAACAAACACTATAAGCAATAAAAGAGGGCTGGTTGCTGATAGTTTAAAAGGCATATGTTTTCTCTTATTATTCTATTTTTTTTAATTAAAATATTTGTTTTTAAAAATAATCATTTTGTATTGCAAGTCTACTCATCTTCAGTTAAATCTTTATCTGACATGTATACTTCATAATTTCCTTCATTTACAGATACTTCTTCAGGTATATCATCAGGTAGTCTTGCATAACGACCGCTTGATGCTAGTGATAATGTATCACTATCACTATCACTATCACTATCACTATCACTATCACTATCACTATCACTATCATTGCCAGAACAACTACTGACAGGGCTATCAAAGTTAATCGGATTATTAGGCGGATACTCATTAATGGCATCGTTTAAAAGAGATTCTGCTGGAAGAGTTGGAGAGTGAGCCCCAGCAGTCAAAGTAGCCGGATCGCTCCGTAAAGGAAGCTGACTGGGTCTGTTGCCAGGTATACGACCGGATGGTCTTGTTAAATTTGCATTTAAAGTAGTCATTGGTTTAATTGTTATTTTGTTTGTATTAAACACAATATGACCCTCTCTTTGTATATAGTTAAATAGTTTTGAGGATAGTGGTTTAGTATCAGAAGATCGGTGTAATTGAAGTTGCTTTTGTAAAGGTTGGTTAAAATTATAAACAACATTAAACATTAATCGTGTATTATTGCGCTGGCGATTTAGGGTTCTCTTTATTTCAATGCCTGCCATAGATACAGGTTTATATTCTACAGCATAAGTAATACCAAAAGGAGACTTAACATAATGTTTATCTCCATAAAGATCAACTTGTTTTCCTTTCCAGTGAAAATAGCCGACAGATATACCTACTTGTGGGTGAGAAGGTACTTGTACTTTAAGTTTAATGTCATGTCCATTGGATATTTTTTTTTGTAGTAGATCATTATGCTTTGACATTCGCCATTTATTATTTAAACCATAATAAATATTACCAGATAAATGAACATGCTTTATCGCCAGTTCAGCACCTGTGCTAATGCGGTTATGCCCGCATTTAGCAGAATGATCATAAAAAATATTAAAGCCAGAAAGTAAGTTTTTTGCATCATTTAAGGAACGAAACCCAACTCCGGCATTATAAGTTTGACGACTTTTATTTAAAGTAATACCAGGAATAAAAAATAAATAATTATTCAAATTATTATAAGCTAACGGAATAAATGCGTGTAAATAACCATTTTGATATTGTTTATTACGGTTGTGAAATAAATCAGCAGAAAAATTGAAGCTATGGATGAGGTTGTGCCCATTGTTACTATGATGATCAGATTTGCCAAATGATGCTTCTGGTTTATTTTTTGGTACAAAGATGTTTTTTTCTGTGTTGCTGCTATCTGTAGATTCTTTCTCAACTGATGCAGCAGCAAAAATAGTGGTAGCACAAAAAAAACAAATAAGAGCATGCATGTATAACATTTGTACAGCGACCTTCCCCTATAAACGTATTACTAACTTACCTGTATTCGCAGTGATTACAACCCGTTAAAAGGATGTACTGAGTTCTATCGATATAGCACTATACAATCCGAAAAGTTACAATCTGTCAATCCAGGTTATCACCTAAATATTTATTATAAAAAAGCATAGATAGAGGAGCATAGACTATATTTTTAAACGTAATCAAAAAAAATTAAAATATATTTAGACAATATATATATAAGAGCGTATGTAGAAAGTAGTCCAGACATAACAGGTACTGTGATAACAGAGTAAAATATTTATTCTATTATCAGGAGTGTATCACAAATAAACAACAGTCTCTTGGTATAAGAGATGATAATTAATAAAATCACATAGAATAGCATGTATGATAATATTATATTTTTTTAAGAAATATTATTACTATCATAATGTAAAAGAAAATAAAAAAGCAACTAATCAATATTTAAACTAAAATTTTTATGTAATAAATTAAAATGCAAAAGTTGTTTTGTTTTTTTTTATTTGTAGATATTCCCGGTGAGTGTAATATTTAATATGCATTAAAAACAAAAATATTTACTTACACACAATCTATTCTGATTATATCGAAAATCCGCAAAAAAAGTTTCAGCAGATTCTTCCTTGCTCATGTTTATTGATATTGGTGTAAATAGTATTTTTTGAAAGGAATTCTCTGCCTTTCTTTGTACAAAAACAATGTTGTCACCAAACAGTAACACAGCACGACTATCTTGCCTTGGGAAAATGTATTCCAGCTGTATAAAAAAATGATCAGGGGTGTGCGGATCGGCAAAATCAGACATTAAGTTTTTAAAAGCCTGTTGGTACGCAGGCATATCATTGTCAATATTTTCTTTTGTTCTTATTAAGTTTTCTAGCTTTTCTATATTCAGAGGTTTGTCTTCTAAAAATGCTGAGGTGAACGTAATACCAATATCATTATCGTATTGTTGGAGTGTACTTCTTACAGAAATTATGTCACTCACAGAATTAAATCTGATTGCATCTCCAAACGGTTCATTACTAAAAATATAAGGATGATTACTTTGTAATTTTTTGCCTAATGCTGTTAAAGGTGTTCTTCCACTACAAAAATCGTCCAGCTCTATTGATTCATATCCTTCACGTAAGCTTGCTATTGCTCCTCTTCCTGATATAGAGAAAGAAGATAACGCTCTGAAAATGCCTGGTCCAAACAAATATGCACTTGCAGCCAATGTAATAGCGAGTTGTCCAATACCGACAATAGCAGCCATGCGATGAAATGATTTACTCACCTTGGTTGATTTTTTAACGCGCTTCACGCCATCAATAATAGGTATCAGAGATCCAAAAATACTTTCTATAGTAAATCCTAAAGAAACATAGCCAGGAGCGTATATCATTCCAACAATACCAGAACCGCAACCTAATGCTGCTATGATAACTGATCCGGAGAGTGCTCCGGCTGCATTAATGGCTCCGAATCCTAATGTACCTATATATCCCATTATTTTAAATACAGAAGTATTACCTGTAGGGTCTGTTTTCATTACCGGATTATTACTGCAAAAAGCATATCCGTCACCAAGAGGATCTTCACTGAAAAAATAACGTTGTTGTGGATTGTAAGTTCGATGACCAAAACCAAGAAACTGCCATCCGGTAGCAGGATCTGTTTGTTGACCATCAAAACTATTTAAATTTTGCAGGTAAAGGGGAGAAGTAGTTTGTACGGTATGCCATACCATTCCATAAGGACTATAAACATTTTGCTGAGTCAATGCATAGGCATTATTTGCTGATTCTGTTTTTTTTAATATACCAACGACATCACCCTTGTAATTGTACTCTTCGTATTCGTGTATAATATTATCAATAGCTCTCGCCATACCCTGATAACCGATGATATGTTCTTTTTCTTTTTTGGTAAAAATCTTTTCATTAATTAATTGCTTGTTACGATAAAAAAAATAACGTATAGCGGATGTTGTTTTTTCTATTACTTCCCGTCCGCTACCATCATAGTCATAACAGCTCTGCTCTCCGTCAGGTCGGATAATATTGACTATCTGGTTAAATGTATTGTAACGTATGTGATTACCTTCTCCATCGCTGGTCATATTGCCTGAAGTATCATAGTTAAAATGATGTGTAACCAGGGTACTATGATTCCATATTGTACTAATTTGTCTCAGACGCAAAGGAGCAATGACATTATGATAGCTGTATACCATCGCTTTGTTTAAAGTCTGTCCTGTGTTTGGATCCTGTAATGTCTCACTAACTCTGTCAAGTCTGTTTAAACGGGTAAAAAAATAATTCTGTCTTGTAATAATTGGTATACTCTTTATTTTAGCACCTTTAAATGCAGTATCTCTTGGGCACAAAGGCAAACCGGCAGAACCCTGACAGTGCATGCTGGTCAGATTATCCAGTGCATCATACTGATAGTTTAAAATAGCATATTGATTATCTTTTGACTGTTGATTTAACATAATAATGTTATTGTCTGCATCATAAGTAAATTTCCAGCGATAAATTAACTGATTATTGAGCGTATCGGTTACTGCACTTTGACGTCCAAAGTTATCATAATGAATTTCTTTATACATGCCACTTCCATAATGAATATTTTTCTTACGTGAGAAATTATCGTAAGTAATAGTATAAGGAGTCTGAACAGAACCATCTGTTGGTATATAATTAACTTTAGAAAGACGACCAAATTTATCGTACTTTACTTGTGTTGTATTGCCATTGATATCAGTACTACCAATATTTATTCGGTTATTATCGTAGTACCATAGCAATTTATAATCAGGGTAACCATTTTTTCCTGTATGAACCAAATTTTGTGGTAACCCATCAATGCTATAGTTCCATATTGTTGTACCGGTTATGTCTGTTTTTTCAGTAAGCTGCCTGGTAACTGGGTTATATTTGCTTTGTGTCAGTATTTTATTATCTATATAGCTGGTAACAGGTAAACCAACAATATTATACTTCCATGAAAGTATACTTCCTGATGGTTTGGTAACTGTAGAGGGAAGACCATTTTCAGTATAGGTAAACGTTGTTTTTTCACCATCTTCTTCTGTCTTAAACAACAACTGACCATCAGCATTATAACCTGAAGATGATAAAAGATAAGACCTGTTTTCGGTAGGGATTAGCCAGTACTGAATAACCTGCCCATTGAGGTTATAGACCCTGTGGGTGCGATTACCGTCAGGATCAATAGTATCACTCAAATGACCCAGTGGATCATATCGGTTATGTACAGTATTGCCCATAGGATCTGTCTTTTTAATAACTCTTCCAAACCCATCATAGGCTATAGTAGATATACTGGCT